>JAEZMP010000082.1 GCA_023442215.1 Pseudomonadota bacterium | reverse complement strand
GCGAATATTCGGCGCTCGCGGCCGCGGGTAGCCTGTCCGTCGGCGACACGGCGCGGCTGCTGCGGCTGCGCGGCAATGCCATGCAGGCGGCGGTTGCTCCGGGTGTCGGGGCAATGGCGGCGCTGCTCGGGCTCGATCTCGATGCGGCCCGCACCGTCGCCGCGGAAGCCGCCGGCGACGAGGTCTGCGCGACGGCCAATGACAACGCCCCCGGACAGGTCGTGGTTTCCGGCCACAAGGCCGCTGTCGAGCGTGCGATCGAGATCGCCAAGGGGCACGGCGCGCGGCGCGCGGTGCTGCTGCCGGTGAGCGCTCCGTTCCATTGCCCGCTGATGGCGCCGGCCGCCGAGGCCATGGCCGAGGCGCTGGCCGCCGTTGCGATCGCCGCGCCGGCCGTTCCGCTGGTGGCGAATGTCCTCGCTCGACCGATCACCGATCCTGCGGAGATCCGCGCCCGGCTCGTCGAGCAGGTCACCGGCACGGTGCGGTGGCGCGAAAGCGTCGAGTGGCTCGCGGCCAACGGCGTCGACCTCTTCGTCGAGCTCGGCTCCGGTTTGGTTCTGACAGGGCTTGCGAAGCGGATCGCCAAGGGCGCGCAGGGCATGGCCGCGGGAACGCCCGACGAGATCGATGCGCTCGCTGCAAGGCTCGCCGGCTGAGGGCGGCAGTTGACTTTTCATGCGGGACGGGCAGATGTCGCCCGATCGCCGCATCGGCGGCGGGCTTGGGCCCGTCGCAGGCAGGCTGGATAGACAGGGCGGAGCCGGAGGCTTCGTCCGAATTCCCGAAAGGGCCGTGAATGTTCGATCTTTCAGGGCGCGCCGCCCTCGTGACCGGCGCCAGCGGCGGCATCGGCGCGGCGATCGCCCGCGCGCTGCATGCGAACGGGGCGACTGTCGCGCTCTCCGGCACACGCCGCGAGCGGCTCGACGCGCTGGCCTCTGAGCTTGGTGGCGACCGCACCCACGTTCTGACCGCCGATCTCGGCGACCGCGAGGCCGTCGACGCCCTGGTGCCTGCGGCCGAAGCGGCCATGGGCGGGCTGGACATTCTCGTGAACAATGCGGGCATCACCCGCGACAACCTCTTCATGCGCATGAAGGACGACGAGTGGGACAAGGTCATCGAGGTGAATCTCACCTCGGCCTTCCGCCTCTCCCGTGCCGCGCTGAAGGGAATGATGCGTCGTCGTTATGGCCGCATCATCGGCATCACGTCCGTGGTCGGCGTCACCGGCAATGCCGGGCAGGGCAACTATGCCGCCGCGAAGGCTGGCATGATCGGCATGTCCAAGTCGCTTGCCAAGGAAGTGGCGAGCCGGAACATCACCGTGAATACGGTGGCGCCCGGCTTCATCGAGACCGCGATGACCGACGTGCTGAAGCCCGAGCAGCGCGAGGCCATTCTCGGGGCGGTGCCCGCCGGCCGGCTCGGTTCCGGCGACGACATCGCCGCTGCGGTGCTCTACCTTGCCTCCAGCGAGGCAGGTTATGTCACGGGCCAGACCTTGCACGTCAATGGCGGCATGGCCATGGTCTGAAGACGGGGTTTTGCCAGTGATTCCGCGCGTCTGGACTTCTGGCCAAGCCCAATAAAGTGTGTTACCTACCGCCGGCCGGACGATACGGCAGAACGTCGTAACCGGAGGACAAGACTTGCATGGGTGGCAACCCGGTTTTGTCCTGGACCTTTAAACCTTCGGCTTTCAACGTCTTTCGTTTGGAAAGTCATCAGTAAGCAAGAAGTTTTCGGGGCTCGCGCGGTTTTCCGTCAACGGTTTCCCTAGCAAGATATCAAGGAAGGCGAGAATGAGCGACATCGCTGAGCGTGTGAAGAAGATCGTGATCGAGCATCTCGGCGTCGAAGCCGACAAGGTCACCGACAACGCGAGCTTCATCGACGATCTCGGCGCCGACAGCCTGGACACCGTCGAGCTCGTCATGGCCTTCGAAGAAGAGTTCGGTGTCGAAATTCCGGACGATGCCGCCGAGACGATCCTGACCGTCGGCGACGCCGTGAAGTTCCTGGAAAAGGCGGCCGGCTGACCGGCAACAAGGCGAGGCGGCGGCATCCGGACGCTCTTGCGTCCGGCCCCTACCGCTCGATCCATTGCGACCGATCGGGACGTTCGATGAGACGTGTAGTGATTACCGGCCTTGGGATGGTCACGCCGCTTGGGTGCGGCGTGGACGTGTCTTGGTCCAGATTGATCGAAGGCAAGAGCGGGGCGAACGCCATCGAGTCGTTCGAGGTGTCCGATCTCGCCTGCAGGATTGCGGCGCAGATTCCCCGCGGGGATGGAAGCGACGGCACCTACAATCCCGACGACTGGATGGAGCCCAAGGAAAGCCGCAAGGTCGACGAGTTCATCGTGTTCGCGGTGGCGGCGGCCGAGCAGGCGATCCGTGATGCCGGGTGGTCGCCCAAGTCCTACGAGGAGCAGATCCGCTCCGGCGTGCTGATCGGCTCCGGCATCGGCGGTCTGATCGGTATCGAGGACGCGGCGCTCACGCTCAAGGAGCGTGGCCCGCGCCGCATCTCGCCGTTCTTCATCCCGGGACGGCTGATCAATCTCGCCTCCGGCTACGTCTCGATCCGCCACGGCCTCAAGGGCCCGAATCATGCGGTCGTCACAGCCTGTTCGACCGGCGCCCACGCCATTGGCGATGCGGCGCGGCTGATCATGCTGGACGATGCCGACGTGATGGTGGCCGGCGGTGCCGAATCGCCGATCGGGCGGCTTGCGCTTGCCGGCTTCGCCGCCTGCAGGGCGCTTTCCACCGGCTTCAACGACCGACCGGAACAGGCTTCGCGCCCGTATGATCGCGACCGTGACGGCTTCGTCATGGGCGAGGGCGCGGGCGTGGTGGTCCTCGAAGAACTCGGTCACGCCATTCGGCGCGGCGCGAGGATCTACGGCGAGGTCATCGGCTACGGCATGTCCGGCGATGCCTATCACATCACCGCTCCATCCGAGGACGGCGATGGCGCCTATCGTTGCATGACGGCGGCTCTCAAGCGCGCCGGCATCGCGCCCGAGGAAATCGACTACATCAACGCGCACGGCACCTCGACGCCGATGGGCGACGAGATCGAACTCGGCGCCGTGCATCGTGTCGTCGGCCAGTCGGCGGACCGGCTGACGATGTCGTCGACGAAGTCCGCCACCGGGCACCTGCTCGGCGCTGCGGGTGCTATCGAGGCGATCTTCTCGGTCCTGGCGATGCGCGACAGCATCGCGCCGCCGACGATCAACCTCGAAAATCCGTCCGTGCAGACGTCCATCGACCTCGTGCCGAACAAGGCCAAGGAGATGCCGATCCGCACCGTGCTCTCGAACTCCTTCGGGTTCGGCGGCACCAACGCCTCGATCATTCTGCGCCAGTTCGAGGCCTGACCGCGGGGGCGCCGCGCTGATCCTGCGCGGCCGGCCTCGAAAAAGACGGTATGCCGCTTCATGTCCGAAGCGGCCGCCATCCGGTATCCTGCCGGGGAGCGGGGGCAAAGAAACCGCACGAGCGTCTCCTGACCGGACTCCGATTCGGTCTTGGGGTGTGCTTGCGCCTTTCCGCCGTGCGCGGCCCTTCCTGGGAGCTTCGGGCGGGGTGCCCGCGCCGGGATAGCCCGCGCAGGTGGCGAGGCGGTCTGAAAGGCAGCAGCGTGACATGACCGATCCGTCGAGCGACAACCGAGAACCGACCGGCCGCCGCCGCAGCCCGCGCAGCCCGCGCCAGGCGCTTCATCCGGAATCGGCGCCGCCGCCGCCCTCGCGGTCGCGCCATGCCCGCAATCCGCTGGTGCTCGTCCTGAATTTCTTCCTGACGGCGGCGCTGCTGATCGTGCTCGCGGCCGGCGGTACCGTTTACTGGGGGAAGACCGTCTACGAGGCGCCGGGACCGTTGGCGGCGGAGACGACGGTGCTGATCGAGCCGGGCTCGACCCTTGATGAGATCGCGACCCAGCTCGAAAGCCACAACGTGATCTCGAACCGGTGGGTGTTCGAGGGTGCTTCGAAATTCCTTGAGAACACCAGCAAGCTGAAGGCCGGCGAATATGCCTTCTCGCCCGGCGTGTCCATGCGCGCGGTGATGGACGAGATCACGTCCGGTCGCAGCATTCAGCATGCCATGACGATCCCGGAAGGCGTCACCAGCGCCCAGGTGGTCGACAAGCTCCTGGCCGACAGCATGCTGACGGGTGCGTTGAGCGCCATTCCGCCGGAAGGCTCGCTGCTGCCTGAGACTTACAAGTTCACGCGAGGATCCTCGCGCAAGCAGTTGCTGGACCGCATGTCCAAGGCCCAGGAAGAGGCACTCGCCGAGATCTGGGCCGGCCGGGCGCCCGATCTGCCGCTGAAGACGCCGCGCGATCTCGTGATCCTGGCTTCGATCATCGAGAAGGAAACCGGCAAGGCGGACGAGCGGCCGCGCATCGCCGCGGTGTTCATCAACCGCCTGAACAAGGGCATGCGGCTGCAGTCCGATCCCACCATCCTCTACGGTCTTTATGGTGGGGCTGCCTGGAAGCAGGCCCGCACCATCCTGCGGTCGGACCTGCAGCGCCCGAACCCCTACAACACCTACCAGATCCCGGCGCTGCCGCCGGGTCCCATCGCCAATCCCGGACGCGATTCACTGGAGGCCGCCGCCCACCCGGCCGACACCAAGGATCTCTACTTCGTCGCCGACGGCACCGGAGGTCATGTGTTTGCGGTCAGCCTCGACGACCACAACCGCAACGTCGCGAAGTGGCGCGAGCTGGAGAAGACCCAGAGCGGGCAGGGTTCCGGCAGCGATCAGATCGCTGTGCAGCCGGCGACGCCGGCGAACTGACAGGCCGCATTCGGCCGCGGGACTTCCCTTCGGCGCGGCTTGCCCGAACGCCTCTCCCGTTCTCCCGGCCTACGCGGGCTTCGCGGTTTCCACTCCCCTGTGCAGCGGCAGTTCCACTGCGTATAAAGCCGCTTGTTATCCTGGCCGACTTTGGCGCCCGCCGTGAACGCGGTGGGCGACAGACCGGCAGCGGGCCATGTCGCGGCAGGCCGCGAACGCTCAATCAGCCAGACGGGAATGCGGATGACGCTTGCCAGCATGACAGGTTTCGCCCGCAAGTCGGGCACCGCCGAGGTCTCCACGGATGCCGGTTCAGCCGGGTTCTCGTGGGGATGGGAACTGCGTTCGGTCAATGGCCGCGGTCTCGATTTCAAGCTGCGGCTCGCGTCCGGCTACGAGGCCATCGAGCCTCAGGTCCGCGAATGCCTGACGAAGGCGCTCACGCGTGGCAACGTATCGGCGACACTTAGTGTCGAGCAGGTTTCCGCGCCCGCTGCGGTGCGCCTGAACCCCGCCGTGCTTGAGGGTGTGCTGGCGGCGGCCGAGGTCGTTCGCAGCCGGATTGGCGGCGCGCCGGTGTCCGTCGAGGGTGTCCTCGGCCTGCGCGGCGTGCTGGAAACCGCCGAATCGACGTCCGACGACGCGATGCGCGCGGAACTCGGTGGCGTGCTCGTCGAGGCGTTCGCCGCCGCCGTGGACGATCTCGTCGCCATGCGCCGCACCGAGGGCAGGGCCGTGGCGGCGGCGCTCTCCCGGCATCTCGAGGCCATCGAGGCGCTTGTCGACGTGGCCGAGCATTCCCCGGCCCGCCGTCCCGAGGCAATCCGGCAGCGGCTGGAGGCGGATATCCGCCGGATCGTCGGCGCGGATGCCGGGCTCGATCCCGATCGCCTGCACCAGGAAGCGGTGCTGCTTGCATCCCGCGCCGACATCCAGGAAGAGATCGACCGCCTGCGCGCCCACATCGAGCAGGCGCGCGGTCTGCTGGCCGGCGGCGGTGCCGTCGGCCGTCGTCTCGATTTTCTCGCGCAGGAGTTCGGCCGAGAGGCAAATACGCTCTGCGCGAAGTCGAACGACGTGGACATAACCCGCGCCGGCCTCGACCTGAAGGCAACCATCGAACAGCTGCGCGAGCAGATCCAGAACCTGGAGTGATTCCCGTGAGCGCCCCGACCATTCCATACAGCCGCCGCGGCTTCCTGCTTGTGCTGTCGTCGCCCTCCGGCGCGGGGAAGTCGACGCTGACGCGCAACCTCCTGTCCGATCCGGACGAGAACGAGCGGCTCAAGCTCTCGGTCTCCGTGACGACGCGGGAACGGCGTCCGAGCGAGATCGAAGGTGTGCATTACCGCTTCATCCAGAAGAAGAACTTCGAGGCCATGCGGTCTCAGGGCGATCTCCTGGAGTGGGCCGAGGTGCACGGCAATTTCTACGGCACGCCGCGCGAAGCCGTGGAGCAGGCGCTGGCCGAAGGCTACGACATGGTCTTCGATATCGACTGGCAGGGCACGCGCCAGCTGGTCGAGGCCATGCGGGAGGACGTCGTCGCGGTGTTCGTGCTGCCGCCCGCCGCGCGGGACCTGAAGTCGCGGCTCGACCGCCGTGCCGAGGACAGCCCGGAGACGATCGCGAAGCGGTTGACCAACGCCAAGTCGGAGCTGGAGCACTGGGTCGAGTACGACTACGTGCTCGTCAATGACGACCTGACGCGCGCCTATGCAGGGCTGAAGGCCATTCTCGGTGCGGAACGGCTGCGCCGCTCGCGCGGCTTCGGATTGCCCGCCTTCATCGCCGGCATCCAGGCCGATCTCTGACCTGGTTGGGCCGCGCGGCGACATAAGGCCGCGCCGCGCCGGGCCGGCGGAACGGGCCGTTTCCGGGACAGCGGATTTCTTTCCGTGCATGGACCGGATGTGTTATCGCATGTCGTGCGCGCGCAAGGATGTTGCTCGATTCTGGCGTGACCACTCACCATCCGAAGGGGATTGCCGTTGAAAGTTCGGCTCGACGACATCGACTGGAAGATTCTGCGCGAGCTTCAGGACGATGGCCGGATCACCAATGTCGAGCTGTCTCGCCGGATCGGTATTTCCGCGCCGCCTTGCCTGCGTCGTGTGAAGGCGCTCGAGGACGCGGGCATTATCAATGCCTATCGCGCCCTGCTCGACGAGAAGAGCCTCGGCTACGACCTGACGGCGTTCGCGATGGTGGGCCTCAATAGCCAGGCGGAAGCAGATCTCGTGGCATTCGAGGAGCGGCTGCGCGGCTGGCCCATCGTGCGGGAAGCATGGATGCTGTCGGGTGATATCGACTTCATCCTCAAATGCGTCGCGACCAACCTCCGCGCATTCCAGACCTTCATCATCGAGGAACTGACGGCAGCGGCCAATGTCGCGAGCGTCCGTACCGCGCTGACGATCCGCCAGACGAAGAACGCGCCGACCGTTCCCATCGCGTAGCAGGTCACGCTTTCGCGTTCCGCGGCGCCCGGCGAAGCCGGGCTGCCTTAAGGCCATGCCGCGCCAAATTCGGTGAAGCCGGCTGCTCTCGGGAGAGGGCGGTTGTCCATGCCATATGCGATTGATACGCAAAATCGCTGGATTATGTGCCGTTTTATCGGCCCGGCTTCGCGCGCGCACTCCAGTGGCGATGTATTTTTCTGCTTTGATTGTGCGAATTCGACGTTTAGCCAATAACAAAAATGCGGGCCAATATTCTATAATAACGCTATTATGTTACAATGTATCATCTAAATTTATGAAAATTTACATTGCAATTTCCTGTGTATTTTCTTTATTTAATTTTACTTCTTATTTTTATGTATTACGAATATTTTATGAATTTGCCGCATTTCTTGCAAAAACATTGAGGATGATGACGTCATAGATTTTATCGGAGGACGTCGAATGCCACGGGGTGTGTTCTTCAGGGGTGACGATCGCAAGGTCTGGAGGATCTTCGATGAAGGCTTCTCGGCGCGTGACAACGAAAAGTTGCGCGGTGAAAGCCTGATGCGGTTCAGCAAGGACCCGCGCACCGGAGAAGAGAAAACGAAAGTCGCGCCGGACGTTCATCCTGGAAAGGTCGTCTGCGTCACGCGCGACTTCTATGCGTCGGCGCTCTTTCCGACGGACATGAGCACGCGGACCAACATTTTCTATCTCGACCTCGATACGGCGACGTTGATGAATACGCAGTCGTATCAATGGAAATATGTGCAGTCGATCGCGCACGAACTGGCGACCGACAGTGAAAAGCGCGCGGCGCTATGGCCAATGTTCGGGCAGGAACGGGCCGCTATGAGAGTCGAGCCCCATCAGATCCTTTGCGCAATCGAGGTGGAGCGCAAATGGTACGGCTACAGCATCTTCAACGGCGGCAAGTTCCGCATCCTGCCCGAACGAACGATGGTGAACAACGAAGTCGAACGCGATTTCCTCGGGGAGCAGTTCCTCGAGCAGGCGCAACGCCATATCGCCTCACTCGACCCGGGCAAGTGGTACGAGATTCCCACCCAGGCACAGGGAATAGCCCCGAGCACCGGTCTGTGAGCCAGCACGCGGATGCGTTTCCTAGCGTGGCCAGCAGCGCCCGTGCGGCGATCAGCCCGTAACGGTGGCGTGCAGGTCGTAGGCATCGGCGCGGTCGATGCGCACGCTGACGAACTCGCCGGCGCGGATCGGCCGCCGGCCTGTGAGGTGCACCACGCCGTCGATCTCCGGCGCGTCCCAGGAGCCGCGGCCGACGGCCGTCAGGCCGTTCGACTTGTCGACGAGAATTCTCGCCCGCTTGCCGACCTTTGCCGCCAGCCGGCGCGCGCTGATCGCCTGCTGGCGCGCCATGAAGCGATGCCAGCGCTGCTCCTTCACCTCCTCGGGCACGGGAGCGGCGAGATCGTTTGCGGTCGCCCCGGCGACAGCCTCGTACTTGAAGCAGCCGACACGGTCGAGCGAGGCCTCGTCGAGGAACGACAGCAGTTCCTCGAAGTCCGCATCGGTTTCGCCGGGGAAGCCGACGATGAACGTCGAGCGGATGGCGAGCTCCGGGCATTCCTCGCGCCAGCGGCGGATACGGCCGAGGGTCTTTTCCTGATGCGCGGGTCGCCGCATGGCCTTGAGCACGTTCGGCGCAGCGTGCTGGAAGGGGATGTCGAGATAGGGCAGCACCTTGCCCGCGGCCATGAGCCCGATCACCTCGTCGACGTGGGGATAGGGATAGACATAATGCAGCCGGATCCAGGCGCCGAGTTCGCCGAGCGCGGCGGCAAGGTCGTAGAATTTCGCCCTGACCTCGCGGTCCCGCCACGGGCTTGCGGCATAGCGCAGGTCCACGCCGTAGGCGGAGGTGTCCTGGCTGATCACCAGGATCTCCTTCACGCCCGCCTTCACCAGCCGCTCGGCCTCGCGCAGCACATCGCCGGCCGGACGGCTGACGAGATCGCCGCGCAGGCTGGGGATGATGCAGAAGGTGCAGCGGTTCGAGCAACCCTCTGAAATCTTGAGATAAGCGTAGTGCCGCGGCGTCAGCTTCACGCCCTGTGGCGGCACGAGATCCACATAGGGGTCGTGCGCCGGCGGAACGGCTTCGTGCACGGCGGCAACGACGCTCTCGTAGGCCTGCGGGCCGGTAACCGCGAGCACGCCCGGATGAGCCGCGCGGATTTCCTCCGGCTGCGCGCCCATGCAGCCCGTCACGATCACTCGACCGTTCTCCGACAGCGCCTCGCCGATGGCGCCGAGGGATTCCGCCTTGGCGCTGTCGAGGAAACCGCAGGTGTTGACAACCACCACGTCGGCGCCGGCGTGATTGCGGCTGATCTCGTATCCTTCCGCCCGCAACTGCGTGAGAATGCGTTCGGAATCGACCAGAGCCTTCGGACAGCCGAGGCTTACGAAGCTGATCTTCGGGTTCGCCTTGGTGGGGCGGGCGGCAGCGCCGCCATCGTTCGTTTCGAAGATCTGGCTCGTGTCGGACATTGCGCCTCCGCGCCGCGGATGGCCGCGGGCAATCTCAGCCTGTTATAAAGAGAAACTGCGAGAGCAAATGGCGCATCTCGCGCCGCAAGGCAATGGCTGCAGCGCTGGGCCGCCCTGCGATCCTGCTGGGTCTCGACGGCAACACCCGGCCCCGGCGTGTCTCAAGCGCTGCCGTCGCGGCTTGCACGCCAAGCGCAATAATGCCATTCATCGCCAAACGACGATGGGACGCGGTGCTTTCCTCCATGCGCCGTCACACGCCGTTCACCCTTGATCCGCATCACGATCATGCCCCCGAAGCCAAACGGCGCTCGTGCGCCGGAGGTTCGTTCCATGCAGACATTCTCCCTCGCGCGCTGGGCCTCCATCCTCGGCATGCTTATGGCCGTTGGGCCGTTCGCAATCGACATGTACCTTCCGGGCTTCGCCAATATCGCGGAGAGCTTCGGCACGACGGAAGGCACGGTGCAGCTCAGCCTCGTCAGCTTCTTCGTCGCGCTGGCTATGGGGCAGGTGATCTATGGGCCGATCTCGGACATGGTCGGCCGCAAGAAGCCGATCTATTTCGGTCTCACGCTGTTCGTGATCGCCTCCATCGGCTGTGCGTTCGCCCCGACCATCGAGGCCCTGATCGCTCTGCGCTTCGTCCAGGGGCTCGGTGGCTGTGCGGGCACGGTCATCACACTCGCCGTCATCCGCGATCTCAAGACCGGGGCGGAAGCCGCCAAGCTGATGTCGCTGACCCTGCTCGGCCTCAGCCTGTCGCCGATCCTGGCGCCGGTCGCGGGCGGTGCGCTCGTCTCCGTCGCGTCGTGGCATGCGATCTTCATCGCGCTCGCGGTGATCGGCGCGGCGATTCTGGCGCTCGTGGCGTTCCAGCTGCCGGAGACCCATCCCCCGGAGCGCCGCATCTCGGCGCGGGTCGGCCCGATGCTGATCACCTATGCGCGCCTGCTCGGCAACGGCTACTTCGTGACCGCGGTTCTTACGGCGGGCTTTGCCCAGGCCACGCTGTTCGCCTACATCGCCGGCTCGCCCTTCGTGTTCATCACGCTGCACGGGCTGTCGCCGTTCGCCTACAGCATGGTGTTTGCGATCAATGCTGCGGCCATCATCGGCGGGGCGCAGTTCAACAGTTTCCTGATTCGCCGGTGGGGAACGCCGCGGCTGATCTCCACGGCGATGGTGGCATTCGTGCCGGCATCGCTGCTGCTCTGCGCGATCGTCATGGCCGGCGGCGCGACCCTGGAACTCACCGTCGGCTTCGTGTTCCTGACGGTCGCCTGCCTCGGCCTGATCCTGCCGACGTCGACCATGCTGGCGCTGGAGCCTTTCGGCGCCAATGCGGGCACGGCCTCGGCCTTGAGCGGCGCGATGCAGTTCACGGTCTCGTCCACGGCCACCTTCCTGGTCAGCGCGTCGTTCGACGGGTCGGACCGGCCGATGGCCGGCGTCATGACCCTGAGCGCGGTTTGCGCCGCGCTCGCGTGGAGCGGCTTCCTGCTGATTTCGGCGCGCCGGCGCCGCGCCTGCCCAGCGGAATGAGGCATTCCACGGGGCGTCCCGGTGGCGGGAGAGGCCGATCCGCACTTGCTGCATTCGGATCTGGCGGTTAAGCGTTGAAATTCAACCTGTCCGCCCGCCGGTTCCCGTGACCGGAGTGCCCGAACAGCGGAGTCGCCAGTCGTGACTGTTCCGACATCGCCGCGCCCGAAGGCTCCTTCGGATGCGCTCTACTATCTCTATGCGCTCATCGTCGGCGGCATCGTCGGCCTGATCGGATCGGTGTTCCACATCCTGGTCGAGCGCGTGATGGAATGGCCGGCCTGGGTCATCCGGGCGGTGCCGGGCGGGGCGGCCTATCTCGTCCTTGCGGCGATTGCCGCGGCGATGGTGCTGACGTCGGTCTGGATGGTGCGCCGGTTCGCGCCGGAGGCGGCTGGCAGTGGCGTGCAGGAAATCGAAGGTGCGCTCGAGGGGCTTCGCACCGTCCACTGGAAGCGGGTGCTTCCGGTGAAGTTCTTTGGCGGCATCCTGGCGCTCGGTGCCGGTCTCGTCGCCGGCCGTGAAGGCCCGACCATTCACATGGGTGCGTCGATCTCCGAGGCGGTGACGCGTTGGGTTGCGCTCGGCACCCGCGACGGCCGCGGGCTGATGGCCGCCGGCGCCGCCGCCGGTCTCGCCGCGGCGTTCAACGCGCCGCTCGCGGCCGTGCTGTTCGTGATCGAGGAGACGCGGCGGCAATTTCCCTATGGCTTCCGTACCTACACGGCCGTGATCATCGGGTCGGCCGCGAGCGCCGTCGTGACGGAGATGATCGGCGGCACCGCGCCCGATTTGACCATCGCCGTGCCGGACATGCCGCTCGGCGTGCTGCCCGCATTCGTGGTGCTCGGCGCGTGCCTCGGCGTGCTGGGGGTGGTGTTCAACGCCGTGCTGATCGCCAGCCTCGATGGCGCGCTCGGCATCGGCAAGCGCTGGTCGCCTTATCTGGTTCCGGGCGTCGTCGGCGCCGTTATCGGCATTCTGGCGCTGCTGAGGCCCGAAGCGACGGGCGGCGGCGAACAGCTCGTGCTCACGATGACCGGTGAGAATCTCAGCGTGCTGGCCCTTGCCGTCATCGTTGTCATGCGCTTCGTCATGACGATGGCGAGCTATTCCACCGGCGTTCCCGGCGGCATCTTCGCTCCGATCCTGGCGCTCGCCACGGCGGCCGGCCTGCTGTTCGGCGGTCTTCTCGGGCTCATCGTGCCGTTGCCGCCGGGGGCGTCCGTCGCCTTTGCCGTTGCCGCGATGGGCGGGCTGTTCTCGTCCACCGTGCGCGCGCCGCTGGTCGGCATGGTGCTGGTGGCGGAACTGACCGGTGCCTACGGGCTGCTGCTGCCGGTCATCGCCACCTGCGTCACCGCCAATGTGGTCGCCGAATCCCTCAAGGGGAAGCCGATCTACGAGGTGCTGCTGGAACGCACGCTCCGTCTGTCCGGCCAGACCGTGCCGCCCCAGGAGAGCGACGATGCCATGGGCGGATGGGACGAGCCCGAGCGGCGGCATCCCGATCGCCTGATACCGGACAAGCCGAAGCCGGGCGCGTAGCGCTTCGGATCAGACAAGCCGCTGGGGCCGCCGACGCCGCCGGTGGGCTCGGCATGTCGTCGTGCCCGGGGCGATCCTGGCCGCATGCACTGGACCGCGGCGCCCCTGACGCCGGAGCGCATCCCGCTTGGATGGCGCGTCATCCGAGCGAAGAAGAATCGCGCCAGAACAGCGAGCGTAAGCATATCCTCGTCATTCAGATCGGTTCGATCCGAACGAGGCATGCTCTACGCTGCCCCGATCTCGCTTTCGTAGCGTTCGGAGAGTTCGAGCCAGGTCTCCTCCGCCGCTTCCAGCGCCTTGGCCGCATCGGCCCGCTCCTTGGCGACGGCGACGCCGCGCCCGGGAATTCCGCTGAACAGCTTCGGGTCGGCGAGCGACTTGTCGAGGCGGGCGAGGGTGGCGCGCAGCGCCTCGATCTTCTTTTCCGCCGCCTGGATTTCCTTCCGCAGCGGAGCGAGTTGCGCGCGGCGATCGGCATTGGCCTTGCGCCGCTCCTGCCCGCTGGCAGGGCTTCCGCTCTCATCCGACCGCTGTCCGCCCCTGCCGCCGCCCTTACCGATCACCAGCCGGCGATAGTCTTCCAGATCGCCCTCGAACGGCGAGACGGTGCCGTTGGCAACGAGCCAGAGCCGGTCGGCGCAGGCTTCCACCAGATGGCGGTCGTGGCTGATGAGGACCACGGCGCCCTCGAAGTCGTTGATCGCCTCGATCAGCGCGGCGCGGCTGTCGACATCGAGATGGTTGGTCGGTTCGTCCAGAATCAGCAGGTGGGCGCCTTCGAATGTGGCAAGCCCCATCAGCAGCCGCGCCTTCTCGCCGCCCGACAGATCGCGCGCCGGCGTATCCATCCGGTCGGTCGGCAGCCCGAAACCTGCGACGCGGGCGCGAATCCTCGCTTCCGTCTCGCCTGTGACGCGATTGCGGACATGCTCGACGGCGGACTGCGACGGCACGAGCTCATCGAGCTGGTGCTGGGCGAAATAGGCCACCTTCATCTTGTTGGCGCGGGTGTAGCTGCCCGTTTCCGGCGCCAGTTTGCCCGCGATCAGCTTCGCGAAGGTGGATTTGCCGTTGCCGTTCTGGCCGAGAAGGGCGATTCGATCGTCCTCGTCGATGCGCAGGCTGAGCCGGCTTAGAATAGGCTTGCCCGGCTGGTAGCCGACCGATCCGCCGTCGACAGTGATGATCGGCGGCGCGAGCCGGCCCTCGCCCTTCGGGAACTGGAACGGTGCGACCTCGCCGTCGACGACGGCCGCAATCGGCTGCAGCCGTTCGAGCATTTTCAGGCGTGACTGGGCCTGACTGGCCTTCGACGCCTTGGCGCGGAAACGATCCACGAACGATTGCAGATGCTTGCGCTGCTGTTCCTGCTTCTCAGCCGCCTTGCGCTGCAAGGTCTGGGTTGCACTGCGCTGGCGCTCGAACGCATCATAGCCGCCGCGATAGGCGACCAGCTTGCCCTGATCGAGATGGACGATGGTATCGACCACCTTGTTGAGCAGATCGCGATCGTGGCTGATCAGCACGACCGTGTGCGGGTAGCGCGTCAGGTAGTTCTCCAGCCAGAGCGTGCCTTCGAGGTCGAGATAGTTCGTCGGCTCATCCAGGAGCAGAAGATCGGGCTCTGAGAACAGCACGCCCGCCAGCGCGACGCGCATGCGCCAGCCGCCGGAGAACGACTTGCAGGGCCGCGCCTGCGCCTCTGCATCGAAGCCGAGGCCGGCCAGGATCGCCGCGGCGCGTGCTTCGGCGGAATGGGAGCCGATATCGCTGAGGCGCGTGTGGATGTCGGCGATGCGGTGCGGATCGGTGGCGGTCTCGGCCTCTGCCAGAAGCGCGGTGCGCTCCTTGTCCGCCTGCAGCACGACCTCGATCAGGCTTTCGTCGGTGCCCGGCGCTTCCTGCGCGACCTGACCCGTCTTAATGCCGCGGGCGATGGTGACGGATCCGGTCTCCGGCGCGATCTCGCCGTTGATCAGCCGGAACAGCGTGCTCTTGCCGGCTCCGTTGCGGCCGACCAGCCCGACGCGGCTGCGCTCATGCACCACGACGGTGGCGTGGTCCAGCAGCGTGCGGCCGGCGATGCGGTAGGTAACGTCGTTGATGGATAGCATGATGCGGCGGTTTTGCCCGCTCCCGGCTTTGCCTGCAAGCCTTCTGTCGGGCGCGCCGCAGCCGTTGCCGTGCCTAGAGCCCCACGCCGGTCTCGCGCTGGTAGAATATCAGGTCGAGAACCAGATCCTTGCGTCCCAGCCGCGTCAGGATCGCGTGCGCCTGACCGCGATGATGGGTCTGGTGATTGAAGAGGTGGGACACGGCCGGTGCGAGCGGCTGCTCTATCACATCCGGGCTCGATGCGCGCCGGTAGCGCAGCCGGCCGGCAAGCGCGGTGTCGTCGAGGGAGCCGGTCCAGGCGATGATGCGGGCGTCTTCCGCCTCCCGCGCCGCGCGCAAATCCGGCAAGGCCTCGTGCAGAATGGCGTCGAGCCGGTTCGGCGCCTCGCCCTCGCCGGTGAAGCGCTGCATCCAGATCCGGTCGGTAACGAGCAGGTGGTTCAGCGTGCCGTGAAGCGAGCGGAAGAACGCGCCCTGATCGGCGCGATAGTCCTCGTCGGACAGCGCTGCGGCGGCATCGTAGAGCCGCGCATTGGCCCAGGCATTGTAGCCGGCGAACATGGCGAAGAGATCGCGCATCGAAATCTTTCTCCGGGCCGGGGCAGGGAACGCGCCGGGTTTGCGGACGATACATCGCTCCGCTGCCGCGGCAAGCGAGGGGCCGGCCGGCTCTGTCCGGCGGGGACCGCGTTGCGCGCCTGCGGCTGCCGGCCTTGCCTGCCCGAGCGAATGCGGCCCTGCAACGTGTTCTGCGGCTTGCGATCCGGCGAGCCGGCGGGCTATACGTCCGCCCGACCCGCGGGCCAGCCCCGCATGGACCCGAACGGAGCACAAAAATCATGGCGATCGAACGCACCTTCTCGATGATCAAGCCCGATGCCACCCGCCGCAACATCACCGGCAAGATCGTGGACCGGCTGGAGTCGGCCGGTCTCAAGGTCGTGGCGCAGAAGCGCATCCTCATCACCAAGGCCCAGGCCGAGGCGTTCTATGGCGTTCATCGCGAGCGTCCGTTCTTCGGCGAGCTCGTAGAGACCATGACCTCGGGCCCGGTGGTGGTTCAGGTCCTCGAGGGCGAGGGCGCGATCCTGAAGAACCGTGAAGTGATGGGCGCCACCAACCCGGCGCAGGCCGCCGAAGGCACCATCCGCAAGGACTTCGCTGTTTCCATCGGCGAGAATTCGGTTCACGGCTCCGACGGCCCGGACACCGCGAAGGCGGAAATCTCCTTCTTCTTCTCCGATATCGAAATCACCGGCTGAGCGTCGGACAGCCGCCAAGCGGTTGTCGATTTCCCCACCGGCTCCACGGAGCCGGCTCATCAACGTCACAGCGGCCGGCATCACGCCGGCCGTTTCTTTTTTCAGCGCGTTGCCGCCGATCCGCCGCCACCTTTCCGCCCGAAAATGGCGCCTGTTGTCCGCGAATTAAGCCTTCATAAACGCTGTCCCGGTCTACTGGCGTTAACGATGACGTGCGAGTCGGGTGAGGGCGATGCCATACGCTGATTGGAGTTACCCGTTGGGTTCCCGTTTCTCGTCGCGACGCCGTTCTCCTTTGATGCTGATGGCCGGAGTCACGCTGGCTTCGCTGAGTCTCGCCGGTTGCGGCGACATCACCCGGTTCGGCGATGCGCCGCTGTTCACCGCGTCGACGCCCAATCAGCAGCAGATTTACGGAGCGGCCTCCGCCGAGCGGGATTATGCGATGTCGCCGACCGGCGGCGGGCCGGCTGCGCCGGTCGCTCCGGTTCAGACCGCGGCTGTGACCTCGACGGCTCTGCCGCCGCCGCCGGCCGCCGCCGGCAGCTACGGCATGGCGTCGGCCAATCCGGCGCCGCTGCCGCCCCCCACGCCGGCAGCCGGTGCCGCTGCCAGCTACCAGGGCTGGAGCGCGGCGAACGGCACGCCGGTCACGGCCGGTGCCGGTGACACGGCGGCTTCGCTGTCGCAGCGCTACGGCGTGCCGGCCGAGGCGATCATGGCCGTCAACGGCATCCCGGATCGCATGACGCCGCTGAGCGGCCGTCGCGTCGTGATCCCGACCTTCGGTGGCGCGGCCGCTCCGGGGGGCCAGGTCGCCGCTGCTCCCGCCGCGACGCTGACCGGCGCAGGGGCTGCAGGCACCCATCAGGTCACATCGGGCGAGACGCTCTACTCGGTCGCCCGCAAATACCAGGTGACGCCCACGGCGCTTGCGGCTGCGAATGGCCTGACCACGTCGACCCAGATCAAGATCGGAGAGGTCCTGCGTATCCCGGCCGGCGGTTCTGCGGTTCCGGCGACCGAGGTCGCGGCGATCCAGCCGCAGGCCGCCGATCCCTCGGCGCGCCCGGCGACGGATGCGACCGCGGCCGGCGCGCCGCCGTCGACGCTCGGCGATGCCGCGGCGAAACTTGATGGCGCGGCCCCGGCCGCTCCCGCCGCCCCCGCGGCGGATGGTACTCAGGTCGCGTCGCTGCCGTCTGCAGCCGGCGCCGGCATGGCGGCGTCGGATGGTGCAGCCGCAGCGGCGACGCAGCCTTCCGAGGAAGATGCGGGCGGCACCGGATTCCGTTGGCCCGTTCGCGGCCGGATCGTAGCCGGCTTCGGCAAGAAGGGCAGCGGCGAGCAGAACGACGGCATCAATATCGCGGTTCCGGAAGGTACGCCGGTGAAGGCCGCCGAGGCTGGAACCGTCATTTATGCCGGCAACGAGCTGACCGGCTTCGGCAATCTCGTCCTGATCCGCCACGAGGGCGGGTGGGTCACCGCCTACGCGCACAACAAGGACCTTCTCGTGAAGCGCGGCGATCAGGTGAAGCGTGGCCAGGTGATCGCGAATGCTGGCGCGACAGGCTCCGTCACCCAGCCGCAGGTGCACTTCGAGCTGCGCAAGGGCTCGCAGCCGGTCGATCCGCTGCCGCATCTCGCCGGCGCCTGATCGACATATCGAGGTTGACGAAAGCGCCCGCCGGGTTAAGACCTCGGCGGGCGCTTTCGTTTTTGCGACCCGGCTTGTGTGGTGCGGACGTGTGTCGCCTTCGGTTCCGCGATGCCAGAGCCGATGAAGTCCTGGACGGCCGCTATCTCGCCGAAACGCGCGCCGTCGGTTGTCCGAATTGCAGGGGATGCATGGTGATTGTCCTTGTCGCCGGTATGTACAGAAGTGGTTCGACCTTCAGCTTCAATATCGTGAAGGGCATCCTCGAGAACCGGGGCAAAGTCCATCAGCAGGTCGGGCAGGACATTCTGGCTGCGGCAGCGAGTTCGGAAGACGCCGATCATCTGATCTTGAAGTCACACGTCGCCGACGAGACCATGTTCCGCATGGTCGAGCTCGGCGCGATCAAAGCGGTTTGCACGGTCCGCAAGCCGGAAGATGCCATTGCATCGTTGATGGAGACCTTCAACATCAGCCTGCACGACGCGACACATCAGACCGCTGACTGGATCAGGATGTTCTCCCGCTTCAAGAAGCACTCTCTTGTTGTCCGCTACGAGGAAATCGACACTCGGCCCCTAAAGGCGACTCAGAAGATTGCAAAATATCTATATAGAAATGCAGGATATTTTGAATGTCGCCGACTTGCGGCAGTAAATGCGAAGTCCAAGATCAAGGAAAAGACCGACAGCCTCGTTCCGGGTGAAGCCGGTGTCGTCGATGTGAAGTTCAGCTACTACGATTCAAAGACCCTGCTTCATCGCCGGCATATATCCAGTCTCGTCTCGCGCCCCGCCTCGGAGCGTATCGGGTCCGATGCCGTCGCAAAGATAAGGGACGATCTGAAGAACTATATCGACCGAGACGGTAATATTCTGCTGAATCAATAGGGAAAAATAGATTATATTTATTATAAAAATCCTAAATATTGTTGGAGTTTGCTCATTTTATAATCAAGTAATAACGATATTACTTTGTGTTTTTATTGAGGCAATTTTTCGGAGAACTGCCATTTTACATTCCGTCTTCCACGGCGGTGCAGCGAATGCGCCTCTCGGATTTTTTCGCGCAGGTCAAGGTTGGTCCGGGCATGGCCGTTCTATAGGTGGCGTCATGTCGGAGTGGCGGTTCTGCGACTTTATCTCGCGCGTGCTCCGCCAGCATCCGAGGGCTGGAAGCCGGCGCTTTCTTTGTCGTCGGTTTATATCCAGGATGTGAGGTGAAATGATCTGTCACGATCTGAAGTGCATATTCATTCATATTCCGCGGTGTGCCGGCACGAGTATCGAAGAATGGATCGTCGGTGGAGATTATTGGTTTATCGATAGGAGCACAAAGCACATCACTGCGAGTCAGGCGAGAGTTCTATATGAGGAGTATTGGAATTCATACTTCAAATTCTCGATTGTACGCAATCCATTTGATCGTGTGAGGTCGTGCCTGAAGTACAAAGATCATTTTGGGATCGAGTTAAATTCCAGCGGAGATATCGATTTCCATCGATATTGGGAGCTTTTTGGCCGTGATATCGTCGTAGAGCATGACCACAGGTTCCATAGCAGAGAGAAAATAATCTCGAATCTCCATCTTCCCGGCCAGGTATATGGCAATATTATCGACGAAGAGCTGGATTTCGTAGCCCGGTTTGAGAGTATTGAGGCGGATATGAAATATGTACAATCGGCTCTCGGCGTGAAGGAGAAGTTTGAAATTCACGTCGAGGCGTCTCCGAAAGGATCCCGAAAAATTCTGACAGAAAAAGATATAAAATCTATATCTCATATGTATGAAAAGGATTTTGATACGTTCTCGTATGAAAGAAAAGTCTGATATATTTCGATCCTGAATTCATAATTTGGTAGGCGGCCTCAGACGATCAAGATATTCGAATATTTAAGTCTGTGATCTTGTCTCGCGGCGCAGCAGGGCGCTCCATGGCAGCGGACGTATGAGTGCCGCGCTCAGTCTCGCCCTCTGCGACTAATTTTGGTGGCATCGCCGGCTACACGTTTTGCCTCGTAGACGCCCCTTGCAGACGCATCTAGGCGTTGATCGCAAAGGTTCGGGCTGAACCTTCCAATGTGCTGTTGCGCGCAATGTCGAGCCGGAGGGGGCGGTCATGCGGCTTGGTTTTGCGAGGGCGTTCTGCCTGCGTTCGCATTTGGGAAGCCGGCGCAAAGCCCTTCTTGCAAGTGTCTGCTTCTGCCTGCCGTTCGCCGGTATGGGCGACAGCGCCGTCGCGCAGTCGGGCACAGCGCCTGCCATCGGCAGCTCGGTCTACTACAGCAACACTACCTCGCAGCCGACCGCCGGCAGCGGTCAGAATGCACCGGACTGCTTTTATCCGCCCTATTCCGGCGACGACGCCAACAACGCAGGCGGCATAAACGCGTCCACCGATACCGGATCGCTGCAACCGACGTCCTCGGATCAGTATAACGGCACGTTCGTTGTCTCCTCCTCGACGGGCGGCAACGGCGGCGCCGGCGGCAGCGGCGGTAGCTGCTGGGGCGGCCAGCCCGGCGGCAACGGCGGCAACGGCGGCAACGTCGACCTGTCGACATTTCTCATCGAGCAGTCCAGCCACTACTATTACTTCGCCGACAGCGCGATCGTCGTGTACTCGCAGGGCGGGGCGGGAGGCAGCGGTGGCGGCACATCGGACGTCAGCTACGACGGGGGGGGCGGCGGCAACGGCGGCAACGCCGGTAACGTCACGCTCAACAATGCGGTTCCGATCGTCACGACGGGCGTCAACGCCTATGGCATCTTCGCCCAGAGCATCGGCGGCCAGGGTGGCAATGGCGGCAACGAGAACAGCCCGATCAGCAGCGGCAACGGCGGGGCGGCCGGGCTTGGCGGCACAGGCGGCAGCGTCAGCGTCGTCAACGTCGCCGACATCACGTCCTCGCAAGGTATCGCCATTTTCGCCCAGTCCATCGGCGGGAATGGTGGCGGTGGCGGTTCCACCGATGCCTTCTTCGGCGGCCTCAGCGGCGGCGGCGGCTATGGCGGCGACGCGGGCTCCGTTTATGTGAAGAACGACGACAACCTCGCCACTTATGGCGTCGGCGGCTACGGCATCTATGCCCAGTCGGTCGGCGGCGGCGGCGGCAATGCGGGCGTCGCCGCCGGCCTTGTCGCCCTCGGCGGCGCCGGCGGGCCGGCGGGCACGTCGGGCACGGTGTTCGTCTACAACCTGAACAGTTCGATCACATCGTCCCAGGCGTCGGCACCGGGCATCTTCGCCCAGTCGTTGGGCGGCGCCGGCGGCAGCGGCGGCATGGCCTTCAGCGGCGCTCCGAACCTCGCCGTCGCCATCGGCGGATCCGGCGGCGAGGGCGGCGCCGGCGAGCAGGTGCTCGTCAACAATCTCGGCGTCATCTGCACCGGCGGCTGCGGCAGCGCCGCGCCAACCGAAAGCGCGGGCGGCGGCTTCGGCATCCTCGCGCAATCGATCGGCGGTGGCGGCGGCCACGGCGGCTTCGGGCTTTCGGGAACCGCCTCTGCCGTGGCGGGCGTGTCGCTCGCCATCGGCGGTACCGGTGGTTCCGGCGGCGCTGGTAGCAGCGTCGTGGTTGGAACCGCGAACTCGATCTCCACCACGGAGATCAACTCGGCCGGCATTCTTGCGCAATCCATCGGCGGTGGCGGTGGGACGGGCGGTGGCACCCTCGCGTTCGCAGTGTCGGGCTCCGTCGGTGCATCGATCACCCATGGCGGCACGGGCGGCGGCGGCGGGGCGGGCGGCGCGGTCGGCACCAACTGCAACAGCTACACCGGCAACGCGGGCGTCGATGGCGCCTGCGCCGCGCTCACCTTCGAGTCCAGCTACGTCGACATTCCTCAATCCGTGTCCGGGGCTCTGATCTCCACCCTCGGCCAAGGATCGCCCGGCATTGCTGCGCAGTCCATCGGCGGTGGCGGCGGGGCCGGCGGCTATGCCGTGTCGCTGTCGGCAAGCGGAGCGGCGGGTTTTTCGTTCGCCTTTGGCGGAACGGGGGGCACGGGCGGCGCGGGGGGCGCAGTCTATGGTGGCACGAACGGCATCGAAATCACCACCCAGGGCGCGGACTCCCCCGGCCTGATCGCGCAATCCATCGGCGGTGGTGGCGGCACGGGCGGCGCCTCCGTTGCCGGCACGCTCGCCTCCACGGCCTCGTTCAATCTCGGTGTCGGCGGCAGCGGCGCCGGCGGTGGCAGCGCGAGCGCGGTCGTCGTCGAC
>JAEZMP010000067.1 GCA_023442215.1 Pseudomonadota bacterium | reverse complement strand
CCGGCGCGGATCGCGGCGGCGCGCACCGTCTCGCGGTGGGCGGCCAGCCGGTCGCGATAGGCCGCGCGCCAGTCCTCGGCCCGGCCCGCCACCAGCCTCGCGCCGGTCTCCGGGTCCTCGAACTCGGTGCGCCCGTCGAATGGGAAGGTTTCTTCGGCCGGATCCAGCACCTGCACGAGGTGGCCGCGCACGCCGCGGCCGGCAAGCCCCTCGATCCAGCCCACGAGGTCGTCCACCGGGTCGATCAGGTCGCCGATGGCCACCACGTCGCTGAAGCCGCGCACCTCGCCGATGGCCGGCAGGCCGGAGGATGCCGGCTCGTCGCCGCGATGCATCAGCGCGGTGGCGATGCGCTCGGCGGCGTTGCGGCTCGCGACCGGCGGGGTGAGGCCGAGCGCGCCGACACGCTCGCCGCCGCGCGCGGCGAGTTCCGCGAGCGCGATCATCAGCACCACGGCCCGGTCGCGCTTCAGGACTTTGGACAGCGGCGAGCGGAACGCCATCGAGACGGACATGTCGGCCCAGAGCCACACAGTGTGCGCGGCTTCCCACTCGCGTTCGCGCACATAGAGGTGTTCGTCGCGCGCGGAGCGGCGCCAGTCGATCCGGTGCGCCGGCTCGCCGGAGATGAACGGCCGGAACTGCCAGAAGGTCTCGCCGGCGCCGGGCCGGCGGCGGCCGTGCCAGCCGGCGACGACGCTGGCGGCAACCCTCTGCGCTTCCACCAGAAGCTCGGGCAGGGCGGCGGAAAGCGCCTTGGCCTCGACGGTGCGGGCATCGGGACCGGAGGCGCGTGGCCGCGCCGCCTTCGCCCGGTCCGCTCCGCCCGTCCCGCCTGATGCCGCCGTGGATGCCGTGATGCTCAAAGGCCCGTTTCCGTCCGCGTGTTCGGGTTGCTCGGTCTTGGGAGGCGTCAGCGCAGCGGCGCCACCAGCCGGTCGATCACGCCGCGCACGGTCGCGCCCTCCGCGCGGGCGGCGAAGGTCAGCGCCATGCGATGCTGCAACACCGGCACCGCCAGCGCCACGACGTCATCGACAGAGGGCGCCAGCCGCCCGTCGAGCAGCGCGCGGGCGCGCACCGCGAGCATCAGGGCCTGGCTGGCGCGCGGGCCGGGGCCCCAGGCGATCGCGGCGGCGGCCGGCGCCTCGCTTTCGCCCGGCCGGGCCGAACGCACCAGGTCGAGGATCGCCTCCACCACCGAGGTGCCGCCCGGCAGGCGCCGCACCAGGCGCTGGAAGCCCGTCAGTTCGTCGGTCGAAAGCACCGCGCGGGGCTCTGCCTCGTCGTTGCCGGTGGTCTCGATCAGGATGCGCCGCTCGGCGTCGCGGTCAGGATAGTGCACGTCGATCTGCAGCAGGAAGCGGTCGAGCTGGGCTTCGGGCAGGGGATAGGTGCCTTCCTGCTCCAGCGGGTTCTGGGTCGCGAGCACATGGAATGGCCGCGGCAGGTCGTGGCGCTGGCCGGCCACGGTGACGTGGCTCTCCTGCATCGCCTGCAACAGCGCCGACTGGGTGCGCGGGCTCGCGCGGTTGATCTCGTCCGCCATCAAGAGCTGCGCGAACACCGGGCCGCGCAGGAAGCGGAACGAGCGGCTGCCGTCGGCGGCCTGTTCCAGCACCTCGGTGCCGAGAATGTCGCTCGGCATCAGGTCCGGCGTGAACTGGATGCGGCGGGCGTCGAGCCCGAGCACGGTACCGAGCGTGGTGACGAGCTTGGTCTTGGCGAGACCGGGCACGCCGACCAGCAGCCCGTGGCCGCCGGAAATCAGCGTGACGAGCGTGCGCTCCACCACCTGCTCCTGGCCGAAGATCACGCGGCCGATCTCCACCTTCGCGGCGGCGAGGCGTGCGACGGCGCCCTCCGCCTCGGCAACGACCTGCGCCGGATCGGCCTCGCGGGTGTCGGTGATCGCGCTCATGAAGCCTTCCTTTCGTAGCCGGTCCTGCCCGGATCGCGTGCGGCGGACGTCGCCCGTACCGCTGCGGCCGGTCCCTGCGAACCCATATGATGCCCAAACACGCGGCAATCCACCATTTCCGCGTGACCCGTGCCGCCCGATGCGTCGAAAGCGGGCATTTCCACCGGCCGTTCCCCGCTCCACATGGTCCTGCCCCGCACGTGGCCGGCGCCGATGCGCGGCCGAAAGCCGGTCGTCATGTCCGTCTTGGTACCGGCGATCTCGCGAGCCGCCATCCGCGCGGGCCGGCCCAAGCCGGCGCAAACCTGCATACGACCGGCCAAGGCGGGCGGAATCGTGGCGCCGTCATCGCGCCGGCCGGCATATTCCGGTCGGTCTCTTCACAACCGCGCCATCGCCGGAACGGTGGCGACCGTGTCCGCTCGTTGCCGCAGGGGCCCGCGCGCATTACCTAGTCGGGATATGGTCCGCTGGAAAACAAGCAAGCATCGAGCCAGCCCATGGGCGGCCGCGACGGAGGAACGGGATGACACGGCCGGAGGGAGATGCCGCCGACACCGCGTCTATGGCCGCTCCGGCGGCAGACGACGAGGCGAGCGGCCTCGCCGCGCTGCTGGCGCGCGCCGGTGCCGGCGCCGGGCCGCGGCCGGTGGAGCGCTGGAACCCGCCCGATTGCGGCGCCATCGACATGCGCATCGCCCGCGACGGCACGTGGTTCCACGAAGGCCGGCCGATCCGCCGTCAGGCGCTCGCCGCGCTGTTCGCCTCGATCCTGCGGCGGGACGAGGACGGCACCTTCTGGCTGGTGACGCCCGTCGAGAAAGTGCGCATCGTCGTCGAGGATGCGCCGCTCGCGGCGGTCGAAGTCCACGCCGAAGGCGAGGGACCCGCCGCGCGGCTGACGTTCCGCACCGGCTTCGGCGATGTGGTCGAGGCCGGAGAAGACCATCCGCTCCGTTTCGCCGTCGAAGCGGAGACAGGCGGGTTCAAGCCCTATATCCTCGCGCGGGGCCGGCTCGAGGCGCTGGCGACGCGCGCGGTGGCGATGGAACTCGCCGACCGGCTGGAGCCGGGTCCCGGCGGCACCGGCCTCGGTCTCTGGGGCGGCGGAACGTTCTTCCCCCTGCCGGATGGGCTATAACGGATGGCGCCGGCGGCCTGGCCGCGCCTCTGGCGGCGATGACAACGAATCGATCTGTGGAGTTCGCGCCATCATGCTGAACAAGGTCGCGGACGGTGCGATGGCTTCCAACGTCGGGGTTCGCCCGGCCGCAGCCGGCGCGCCCGATGCCGCACCGCTGCCGGCGTTCTCGGCCGCGGCACTCACCGCCCGTGCGCCCGATCGCCTGATCGGGCTCGGCGAACCCGTGCTGGAACGGCCGGCCGATTTCGGCGACCACGTCTTCAATCCCGCGATCTTCGGCGACGGCCGGCCGAAGCTGCGCGACGCGGCGGTGCTGGTGCCTGTCGTCGACCGCGGCGACGAGGCCACGGTGATCTTCACGCTGCGCACGCCGCACCTGAAGAGCCATGCCGGCCAGATTTCGCTGCCCGGCGGCAAGATCGACCCTGACGATGTCGGCCCGGTCGCGGCGGCCTTGCGCGAGGCGCGGGAGGAAATCGGCCTCTCCGCCGACGAGATCCGCCCCATCGGCTTCGGCGATCCCTACATCGCCGGCACCGGCTACCGGATCGTGCCCGTCGTTGGCATCGTGCGCCCCGAGCACCGCATCGTGCCCAACGCGGCGGAGGTCGCCGACGTGTTCGAGGTGCCGCTGTCGTTCCTGATGCGCGAGGCCAGCTTCTCGGAAGGCGAGCGCGTGCTCAGGGGGCTGACGGTGCGTTATTACAGCCTAAGCTACGGCGAGCGGACGATCTGGGGCATCACCGCCGGCATCCTGCGGGCGCTCTACAACAGGCTTTACGGCTGATGGCCCGGCTCGTCCTCATCCAGGCCGCCCTGTTCCTCGCGCCGTTCGCGCTCTACGCGCTCTATCTCCTGTTGAGCCGGCGGTCGATGCCCGCGCCCGACAACTGGCATCCGCTCGCCGCGCTCGCGCTGGCGGGGCTGATCCTGATGGCCGCCGGCTTTGTCGCGCTCGGCTTCCTCGACCAGTCGGCCAGGGTCGGCACCTACCACCCGGCGGAACTGCGCGATGGCGTGCTGATGCCGGGGCACATCGAATGAGCGGCGTACCCGCCGGCGTTCCGCCGTCGCTCGGCGGGGCGTCCTGGCTCGCCGATCCGGCGACCCAGCGCCTGCTCGCGGCCCTCGGGGCCGGCGGCGAGGAAGCCCGCATCGTTGGCGGCGCGGTCCGCAACGCCCTCATTGGCGAGCCGGTGGAGGACATCGACATCGCCACCACCGCCCTGCCGGAGGAGGTGATGCGCCGCGCCCGCGCCGCCGGCTTCAAGGCGGTGCCGACCGGCGTCGAGCACGGCACGGTGACGGTCGTCTCGGACGGCCGGCCGTTCGAGGTCACGACCCTGCGCCGCGACGTGGCGACCGACGGCCGGCGCGCCGAGGTCGCCTTCGGCCGCGACTGGGAGGAAGACGCCCGGCGGCGCGACTTCACCATGAACGCGCTCTATGTCGATGCCGGCGGCATGCTGTTCGACCCCGTCGGCGGCTACGGCGACTGCATCGCGCGCCGGGTGCGGTTCATCGGCGACCCCGACCGAAGGATCGCCGAGGACTATCTGCGCATCCTGCGCTTCTTCCGCTTCTGCGCCCGCTACGGCCGGGGCGGTCTCGACGGTAATGGTCTCGCCGCCGCGGTCCGTGGCCGCGCCGGCCTCGGGCGTCTCTCGGCCGAGCGCATCGCGGCGGAAATGACCAAGCTCGTCACCGCCTGCTCGGCCGCCGTGGTGATGCCGGCCTTGTCGGAAACCGGCCTGCTCGGCCGCGTCCTCGGCGGCATCGGCCTGCCGGCGCGGTTCGCGCGGGTTTCCGCCCTCGTGCCCGCCCGCTCGGCGGCGCGGCGCCTGCCGCCCGCGCTGGGCTTCGTCGCCCTCGGCGTGTTCGTGGCCGAGGATGTCGACCGCCTCGCCGGGCGCCTCAAGCTCGCCAACGCGCTGCGCGGCGCCATGGCAGCGCTCGTCGGCGCGCAGGCCGCCCTCGGCGTCGGCAAGTGCGGTCTTGGGAAGTCGGGCCTCGGCAAGTCTGGCCTCGGGAAGTCGGGCCTCGCGCCGGTCGACGCGCCAGCGGTGCGCCGCCTCGTCCATGGCTTCGGCGCGGATGCGGCGGAAGGCGCCCTGCTGCTCGCCGCCGCCGATGCCGGCCGCGACACGGACGCCGAACGCCTTGCCGCCCTGCAGGCCGTCGCACGCGGCTGGCAGCCGCCGTCCTTTCCCGTTTCCGGGGCCGATCTCGCAGCCCTCGGCATCGCGCCCGGCCGCGGCATGGGCGAGCGGCTTGCCGCGCTGAAATCCGCCTGGATCGCCTCGGACTTCACCCTCGACAGGGCGGCCCTCATCGCGCGCATCCCGGGCACGTCGCGGCCGGATGGGCCGATCTGATCGGCCTCAGGCGCCCTGCCGGCCCGCAGCGAGCGCGAACGACGCCAGCGCCTCGACGTGCAGCGCCGTCGTGTCGAATATCGGAACGTCCGGCAGGTCGGATTGGCCGATCAGCAGGAAGATCTCGGTGCAGCCGAGAATCACGCCCTGCGCGCCCTCGGCTCGCAGCGCGGCGACGATCCGCAGATATTCGGCCTTCGAGTCCGCCCGCAGGTCCCGCCGCACCAGCTCGTCGAAGATGATCCGGTCGACGACCTCTTGGTCCGCCGCCGCCGGGGCGATGATTTCAACCCCGAACCGGTCGCGAAAGCGATTTCGCAGCTCTGCCGATTGCATCACGGGCTTCGTGCCGAGAAGACCGACGCGCCGGATCCCGGCCCGCTGGATCGCCGCTCCGGTCGGGTCGGCGATATGAATGAAGGGCGTCGGCCGCCCGGCCATGATCGGCTCGAGAACGCGGTGCATGGTGTTGGAGACGCACCCGATCACGTCGGCGCCGGCCCGTTCCAGACGGGCGACCTTCTCGGCGAGATAGGCCTGCGCGTCGTCCCAGAGATCACGCCGCACGAAATACTCGATGTTGCCGAAATTGACCGAGACGATGACGATCTCGCCGTTGTCCCATCCGCCAAGCTCTGCGTTCAGCCGTTCGTTCAGCATCCGGTAGTATTCGGTGGTGGCCTGATTGCTCATGCCCCCGAGAATGCCGATCACCTTCTGCGGCAGCGGGCGGGCTGCGATTGTCTTGTCCATGCGCGTGATGCCTCCGGTACCTCGGATGTGGTAGTCATTGCTGGCCCGTGGCCGGAATGATTGGACGATCCTGCTCATCCCCCCTGCCGGCCGGACTGAAAGAACGCGAGCCATGAGGAAAGAGCGCCGCGACCGGATGAAGCTCTGGCGCGATGCCGGGTTGCCCGACGGGCTGGAACTGCTGCGCGCCTCCTGCTTCGATCACAGCTATCCCGCTCATTTCCACGACGAGTTCGTCATCGCCGCGTTCAGCCGGGGAGCGCAGCGTCACCGCGTCCTGCGGCGGGAGGGCGTCGCGGATGCCGGCACCGTGATGATCATCCACCCGGGCGAGGTCCACGCGGCGGAGGCGGCGGCTCGCGACGACGGATGGGATTATTGCGCGTTCTACCCATCCGTCCGCTTTCTGGAGTCCGTTGCCGACGACGTGCTGGGCGGTCTCGGCCAGCTCGATTTCGGCACCGATGTCGTGCGCCGCGATATCACGGCGACCCGGCATCTGCTGCGCGCCCATGCGCTGATGACGCACACGCCGGATCGCCTGGAAAAGGAATGCGCCGCCTACGAGGTCTTCGGGTCGGTGATCGCGCGCTACGGGCGGCGCTCCCGCAAGAACGGCACCCTGCGGGTGGGCCGGGCCGACATGCGCCGGGCGATGGATTATCTGGAGGCGCACCATGCGGAAGCCGTCGCTGTCGGGCAGGTCGCGTCGGTCGCGGGCCTCAGCGACTATCACTTCATGCGCGTGTTTCGGGCGACGACGGGGCTGTCCGTTCATCGCTATCTGACGCAGATCCGTCTCAACCGGGCCAAGGCGCTGCTTTCGAGGGGCATCGGCGCAGCCGAGACCGCGGCAAGCGTCGGCCTGTTCGACCAGAGCCACCTCATCCGCCACTTTCGCCGGTCTTACGGGGTGACACCGGGCGAGTACGCCGCCGCGTGCCGCTAGAGCATAACCCGTTCAGATGGAACCGATCTGAACGACAAAGATATGCTCAAGCTTTTGAATCTGGAGCGATTTCTTGTCGATCTGATGATTCCATCAGATCGGAAAGCGCTCTAGAACCTGTTCCGTTCAGATCGAAGGGATCTGAACGGCAAGGACAGGTTCAACGCCTTGAATCCGAAGTGACTTCTTGTTGAGCGGATGATTCCGCCCGGTCGGGCAGCGCTCCGGAGCCCGTCCCGTTCGGAAGGCCGATCCGGCCGGGCGCGATCGTCACAGCCCGCTATCGTTACAGCCCGCTTCCGCCCGGGTGCAGCGCGACCGCCTTGACGAGGGCGTGAACCGCCCGGCCGGGTTCCAGGCCGAGCGCCGCGACCGAGCGCCGGGTGACGCGCGCCATGATGGTCGCCTCGCCGCAGCGCACCGCGACGTCGAACGCGCCGCCGTCCGGATCGAGGCGCGAGATCACGCCGGGCAGGACGTTGAGGGCGCTGATGCCCCGAGGCGGCTCCACGGCCAGCATCACGTCGCGGGCGGGAATGTGCAGCCGGACCGGCGCGCCGAGCGGCAGCGGCAGGATCGGCACCATCACGCGGCCCGCCGGCGTCGCGATCTCGCACAGGCTTTCCGCCTCGTCGTGGCCCGCAACGGTGCCGGGCAGCACGGTGCCGGGATCGGACGGGCTCGTGGCCGACGCGGCGCCGAGGCGGCTCAGCACCGCGTCCGTCGGCCCTGCCGCCGTCACCTTGCCGTCGGCGAGCGCCACCACGACGGAGGCGAGGCGCACCACCTCGCCGACCGCGTGGCTGACATAGAGGATCGGCACGCGGCCCTCGTCCCGCAGCCGCTCCACATAGGGCATGATCTCCTGCCGCCGCGCCTCGTCGAGCGAGGCGAACGGCTCGTCCATCAGCAGGATGCGGGGATCGGACATCAGCGCGCGGCCGATCGCGACGCGGCTCTTTTCGCCGCCGGACAGCGCGTCCGGCCTGCGCGCGAGCAGATGGCCGATGCCGAGCAGGTCGACCACGTCGTCGAGCCGGGTCCGCCGCGCCGCCCGCGGCGAGAACAGCCGTCCGTAGGTGAGGTTGCGGCGGACGTCGAGATGCGGGAACAGCCGCGCATCCTGGAACACCAGGCCGATCCGGCGGCGATGGGGCGGCACGAACACGCGGGCCTTCGTGTCGACCAGCACCTCGCCGTCGATGGCGATGCGGCCTTCGTCCGGCCGGATCAGCCCCGCCA
>JAEZMP010000037.1 GCA_023442215.1 Pseudomonadota bacterium | reverse complement strand
TGTGGTCGGGGTGGTGGCCTGGTAGACCCAGACTTCGCCGGCCGGGCCGCCGGCACCGCCGGCGCCGCCCGAGCCGAACAGCCCCGCGCCGCCGCCGGCACCGCCGCCGCCGCTGTTGGCGCTGGGGGTGGTCGCCTGGAAGGCATCGAGCGCGTTGCCGCCGCCGATGCTCTGGGCGAGGATCGCCGTCGCGCCCGCCCCGGCGGTCTTGATGGTGCCGTTGTTGGTGATGCTGACCTTGCCGCCGAACCCGGTCGCGCCGCCCGAGCCGCCCGAGGCGAAGGCGGATTTCGCCCCCTGCCCGCCGGAGCCGCCGACCGACTGCGCCAGGATGCCGAAGCCATAGGCGCCGCCGGTGGTGATCGTGCCGGAATTGATTGCCGTGACGGGCCCGCCATTGCCGCCCGAGCCGCCCGGAGCGGCCGAGGTAAACGCGCCGCCGCCGCCGGTGCCGCCCTTGTTGCCGACGCTCTGGAGCACGACGGCCGAGGAATTCGCGCCCGAGGCGGTGACGGTGCCGCCGTTGTTGGTGAACGTGACCGTGCCGCCGGCACCGCCGTTCGAGGCATAATAGGTGCTGGTGTTCGCCGTCGCGGTGCCGCCGATGCCGCCGAACGAGGCGAGCACGATCGCGGGCGCGTTGGCGCCGCTGGTCGACACGGTCGACTTGTTGGACATGGTCAGCGAGACGAGGCCGCCGGCACCGCCGGCGTCCGTCTGCATCCGGTAGTCCTCGGTGCCACCGCGGGCATTGTTAGGGCCGCCGCCGGCATCGCCGCCCTGGGACAGCATGTAGAGCGCGGGCGTGAACGTGCCGGAGGCGGTCACGTTGGCCGTCAGGTTGACGGTCACGTCGCCGCCCTTGCCGCCGGCACCGAGCCCGCCGAGGTCGCCGGCCTTGAAGCCGTTGCCGCCGGTGCCGCCCTGGGAGATCAGCGAGATCAGCGGCACGGCCGTGGTGTGGTTCGACCCGCCGGAGATGGCGCCCGAATTGGTGAGGGTGACCGAGCCGCCCGCACCGCCGGGCTCGCCCGGCACGTTGCGCAGGACGCCGTAATCGCCGTTGCCGCCCTTGCCGCCGATCGACCACAGCAGGATCGCGGAGTTCGACACGCCGCCGATGGCGCCGCTGTTGGACTGGGTGATGGACGCGGCCGGGGACCCGGCGGTGCCGAACGTGCGCCAGTTGAACAGGATCTCACCGTTCTGGCCGTTGGCGCCGCGCTGGACGTTGCAGAGCGGAACACCGGCGCAGGCCGGATCGGCCGCCTCCGCCACGCCGCCGAGGGGCAGCACGAGCAGGCTGGTGGTTCCAAGCAGCAGTGCCGCGACACGACGGTCCGCGAGCGTGCGGCGACGACCTTCAACGCGGCGATCCGCGCCCGACCAGAATGCAGCTTTCAAGATTATCCCCGCCGTCTCAAGTCGGGGAGAGGGCTCGCCATCGGCGCATTTCCGCGCCGCCCATATGCCGGCGATACCCGTCAACCCCCGTCAAACGATGTCGTCACGATGTCGTCGCTCCCGGATCGCTTATAACAGAGCTCGATGACGTTTCCAGACTGGATTCCAATGTCTAGGATAAACACCTCGACAGTGTATTTCGAATATTTCCTTTTCTTTCAAAATGTTTCGCTACCCGATCCCCGCAGGTTAGGTGCGCGGGCGCACACACGCGACGGTGTCGTTACCACCGGCCGACAGCAAGACGGCATGGGACCGCCGGCGATGCACGCAGAGCGGGCGCACGCCCGCGACGAGCCCCGGCACCCGGGACGGCCGGCCGGAACCCGGTTCGGGCGATGGGCGGGGGCGGTCAGCGCGGCGGCGCGGCGATGGCCTTGAGGATGGCGCGCGCGGCGACGGAAGCACCGTCGGCCGACTGCATCCGCGCCGCGCCGGCCTGGAGCCGGGCATCCATCGTGCGGTCGGAAAGGAGACCGAGAATGGCGGCGCGCAGGTCTTCCGGCGTCCAGCCGTAGCGATCGAGGGCGCGGCCGACGCCGGCCTCCTCGACGCGGCGGGCATTGTCGTGGCCATCCCAGCAATAGGGCATGACCAGCGACGGCACGCCGAAATAGAGCGCCTCGCAGACGCTGTTGTTGCCGCCGTGGTGGATGAAGAGGCCGCTCTGGCGCACCACGGAGGGCTGCGGAAACCAGGCGTCGAGAAAGACATTGTCCGGCACCAGCCGGTAATGGTCGCGCCACGCGCCAACGGCCACCAGGAAGCGGCACGGCAGGGTGGAAAAAACCTCGATCATCCGCTCGATCAGGCCGGTATCCATCGCGCCGAGCGAGCCGAAGCTGACATAGACCAGCGGGCCGTCGTCGCGGTCGGCGAAGGTCGGCGGCTCGTAGGGGCCCTCGTTGCGGACGCAACCTTCGAGAAACACGAACCGCTCCGGATCGAGCGGCTCGGCGCGGCGATGCCGCAGGGCTTCCGGCGCGAGCAGGAGGTTGAGCCAGGGCGACGGCTCCAGGAACTGCGGCACGGGATAGGGCGGCAGCCCGGCGTCCTGAAGCAGTGCGTTGAAGCGATCGTGGACCGGGGCGACCGATGCGTCGTAGCGCTTCGAGAACGCCTTCCAGCCGGCCGGGTCGTCGCTGGCGCAGCCGGAGAGATAGGGCGGCACGGCGGGATCGGGCAACTCCGTCTCGGCGCACGAGATCACCCGCACCCAGGGCACGCCCGACCGCTTGATCGCCGGGAACATGACGACATTGTCGAGCACGACGGCCGCCGGCTTCAGCCGCGCCAGCAACTGGCGCAGCGGCGCCTCGGCATGGGCGGCCGAATCCACGATCGCCTGCCAGGTCGGCACCACATAGGCCTCGATCTGGTCGAGCGGCGACAGGCGGAAGCTCTCGCGGTGGCGGGCGACGAAGGCGTTCCAGTCGACGGCGTCGCCGCCGTCCTGTTCCTCCACCGGCGGCAGCGGATATTCCGCGAAGCCATATTCGGCGAACACGCCGCGAAAGCCGTCGTGGCAGATGAAGACCGGATTGGCCCCCTCGCGACGCAGCGCCTGGGCGATGCCGACGCAATTGAGCGCGGCGCCGTAGCTCGCCTCCGGGAACAACGCGATCGTCTTCCGGCTCATGCCCGCCTGCGCTTCCTCATTGCATCGACCGCAATCCCGCGCGGTTCGATCTCACGCGGTTCGATCTCACGCGGTTTCATGCCCCGACCAGCCGCAGGGGCGGCGGCACGCCGCGTCCGAGGATCCGCGGCCGGAGCGTGCGCGACAGGCGCAGATGCACCCGCATCAGGTCGGCGGCAAGCTCCATCTGCTCCCGCTCGATCTGTTCGAGGATCTGCAGGTGCTCCCGGGTCGACTGCATGAGGCGGAACACGTTCACACTGGCGTGGGGCTGTCCGGTACGACGGCGGCGGTGATGATTCAAGAGGGCTTCCTCGATGAACGGATTGCCGCACGAGCGCGCGACCATGCCGTGGAACTCGTCGTCCGAGCGCTCGAACAGCCGGCGGTCGAACGCCCGCTCGCCGCCGGCGATCAGCGCCTCCATGGTCTGGCGCAGGCCGGCGATCACCGCCGGGTCGGCCCGGAACGACGGGCACAGGATCGCCGCCGGCTCCATCAGGAGGCGGAACTCGAAACTGTGGGCCATCGCCTCGCCGGTGGTACCGACAGGCTTGAAAATCCACTGCTGGCCGGCCGCCCGCTCGACGAGTTGTTCCTCGATCAGTCTTTGTAACGTGTTCTGTACCGTCACCCGGCTGACACCGTACCGGCGCTGCAGCGCGGCCACCGTCTGCCCTTCCGCGATGCGGCGGGCCGCCAGATCCCGGAGTATCGCCTCGTAGAGCGCGTCCTCGTCGCTTTCCGGCAGGGGCGGTTCCATGCCGGCGAACTGGGCCGGATCGACCGCGAGGCGATAGCCGCCCTCCTCGCTCGCCGCCACCAGCCCCTGTTCCGCAAGAATTTGAAAAGCCTTTCGGATTGGCGTCCGCGACACGTTGCAGCGCGAGGCGATCAGTTGTTCCGGCAGGTGCTCGCCGGCCTGCATTCCGCTTTCGCGCGCGACCTCGATGACCCGGTGGGCGAGATCGAGATGGCGCTGCCTGAGGCGCTTCGGTTCGCTGGCCGGTTCGCTGGTCATGCCGGTTTCATGCCCGTTTCCACTGCTTTCACCGGCACATGCTGCCCCTCATCACGCCCGCTGGCAAGCGCGGAAGATGAAAATGCCGGCGCGAGACGAAAACCGATTGACGTATTTTTTTGAGGAATAGTACCATCAGCCCCACGAGCGACACAGAGCCATCCGGCCGGCGCTCACCGGAGGACGAACACCGAGGGCGATGCGGCGCGCGAGGCGCGGACCGCGAGCCGTCCTCGCTTCAACGAATCGCCGCTCCGCGGCGGCCCGGTCGGCGCATGACCTGACCGCGGCGACGGACCTGAAACGGGAGACGACCGCCATGACATCCGCAGCACGCCGCGCACGGCCCGCCATCGCCGCCACCCTCGGGGTGGCGATGCTGGCTTCGACCGCCACGGCCGGCCACGCCGCCGACCTCGTGATCTCCAACTGGAGCGGCTACATGGCGCCCGACATCGCGGAGACCTTCAAGGCCGCGACCGGGCTCTCCATCGAGGTGGTGAACCACGCCACCAACGAGGAGATCATGGGCAAGCTCGTCGCCGGCAAGGGCAAGGGCTACGACGTGGTGTTCGTGTCGTCGCCGTTCGCCGAGGCGCTGCACAAGATGGACCTGACGGCGCCCATCGACCACGAAAAGGTGCCGAACCTCGCCAACCTCTATCCGGAAGCGCAGCAGCTCGCCTACGATCCCGGCAACACCTTCTCCGTGCCCTACACCTGGGGCACCACGGGCCTCTGCTATCGCTCCGACCTCGTGAAGGGCCCGGTCGACAGCTGGTACAACCTGCTGAAGCCGGACGACCAGTTGAAGGGCAAGGTGACGATGCTGGCGACCGACCGCTGGCTGATGGCGGCGGGCCTCATTCCGCTCGGCTTCTCGGTCAACGCCACCGAGCCCGCGCAGATCGCGGACGCCACCAAGCTCCTGATCGAGGCCAAGAAGACCCTGCTCGCCTATGACGACACCACGTTCTATTCCAAGCTCGTCTCCGGCGAGGCGCTCCTGACCCACGCCTGGGACGGCTGGTGCAACTACGGCATCGCCGAGAACCCGGCGATCAAGTTCGTCGTGCCGAAGGAAGGCTCCGACCTGTGGGTCGACACCATCGTGGTGATGAAGAATTCCGAGAAGCAGGACGCGGCGATGAAGTTCATCAACTTCCTGCTGGAGCCGACCAACCACGCCTGGGCCGCCTCGAACATCGACTACAAGGTGCCGAACAAGGCCGCGATGGAGCTGCTGCCGGCGGAGTTCCTGAAGCAGTTCCCGAACATGGCGACGCCGCCGGCCGAACTGATGAAGTACGAGCTGATGCGCGATCTCGGCCCGGCCCAGCGCGAATATTCCCGCGCCGTCAGCGAGATCAAGGCCGCGAACTGACGCCGCGATAAATGCTGGCCGGCGGGCTCCCCGGACCCCGCCGGCAGGGATCTGACGCCCCCGGGGCCTGAGGGCTCCGGGCGCACGCCCTGCAGACAGACGTTCCCGTTTCCCAGCCCCGAGGCCGGCTCGCGCCGCACCGGCCGGAGATGCCCGTTGTCGACGACCTCGCCCCGCTTCCGCCTGCTGTCGCCGCCGAACCTGCTGGCGGCCCCGGCGGTTCTCTGGCTCACGGTGTTCATGCTGGCACCGTGCGCGATGGTGCTCGCCTATTCGGTGTTCACACGCGGCATCTATGGCGGCGTCGACTACATCCTGACGACCGAGAACTTCGTGCGGGTGTTCGATCCGCTCTATGCGCGCATCTTCCTGACCTCGGCGCGCATCGCCGGGCTCGCCACGCTGATCGCCGTGCTCGTCGCCTACCCGGCGGCCTACGCAATCGCCGCCGCGCCGCGCCACCGGCAGGCGGCGCTGCTGTTCCTCGCGGTGCTGCCGTTCTGGTCGAACTACCTGATCCGCACCTATGCCTGGATCGTGCTCCTGAACCGCGAGGGGCTGGTCAACGGCGCGCTCAAGGCGCTCGGCTACGACGGCGAGCCGGTTTCAATGCTCTATACCGAGGGCGCCGTGATCACCGGCCTCGTCTACAACTACCTGCCGTTCGTGATCCTCGCGGTCTACGCCTCGCTGTCGCGGCTCGACCGCTCGCTGGTCGAGGCCTCGCGCGATCTCGGCGCCTCGGCCTTCACCACGTTCTACCGGGTGACGCTGCCTTTGACGGTGCCCGGCATCGCCGCGGGCGCGGTGTTCGTGTTCGTGCTGTCGATCGGCAACTTCGTCACCCCGGCGCTGCTCGGCGGCGGGCGGTTCCAGATGATCGGCAACCTCGTCTACGACCAGTTCCTCACCGCCAACGACTGGCCGTTCGGCGCCGCCCTCGGCTTCGTGCTGATCCTGGTGATGCTGGCGCTCCTGTCGATCCAGGCGATGCTGGCCGAACGCGCCGCCGGCGAACGCAAGGGAGAGGCCGCATGAACGCCGCCGGCAGCCGCATCGCCGGGCGCGTGGTGCTCGGTCTCCTGTTCACCTTCCTCTACCTGCCGATCGCGGTGCTGGTGGCGCTGTCGTTCAACGAGGCCGGCCTGCCGACCGTCTGGTCCGGCTTCTCGACGCGCTGGTACGGCGCGCTGATGCAGAATGTCGACATCCTCTCGGCCGCGCGGCACACCCTGATCGTGGCGGTCGCCGCGACCGCGATCTCCACCGTGCTGGGCACCCTGCTCGCGCTGGGACTGGAGACGCGCGCCCGCAAGAGCCGCGGGCTCGAGGCGCTGGTGTTCGCGCCGATGATCATCCCCGACAT
>JAEZMP010000015.1 GCA_023442215.1 Pseudomonadota bacterium | reverse complement strand
GGCACCAACACCTACCAGGGCGCCACTATCATCGGGTCCGGCACCCTCTCCCTCACCGGTACCGGCTCCATCGCCGCCTCATCGGGCGTGGAGGCCAACGGGGTGTTCGACATCTCCGGTACGATGTCAGGCGCCAGCATCGTCAGCCTTTCCGGCACCGGCTCCGTGGCGCTGGGGGCACAGACGCTCACCATCACCAACGGTTCCGGCGCCTTCACCGGCACCATCGGCGGCACAGGCGGGCTCACCGTGTCCGGCGGCACCCAGGCGCTGTCCGGCGTGAACGGCTTCACAGGCGAAACCCGCGTCGAGGGCGGCACGCTGGCGCTCACCGGTACCGGGAGCGTCGCATCCTCCAGCGGTGTGGTCGCGAATGGCACGTTCGACATTTCCGGCGTCTCCGGCGGCGGCACCTCCGTCCAGACCGTGAGCGGCACCGGCAGGGTGGTGCTCGGGGCCAATGTCCTCACCCTCACCGCGGCAGCGGGCGACTTCCAGGGCGGCATCTCCGGCACCGGCGGGCTCATGGTTGCCGGCGGCACCCAGACACTTAGCGGCACCAACACCTATTCCGGCACCACGACCGTGGCGGCGGGGGCGACCCTCGTCGCCGCTTCATCAGGCGCCATGTCCGGCGGGCCGGTCGCTCTGGAGGGGACGCTTCAGCTCGACACGTCCTCCGCCACCATCGGCGGCCTCTCCGGCGCGGGCGCGGTGCTCGCCCCTGGGGGCACCATCAGCCTCACGATCGCGCCCGCCTCAGGCACCACTTCGGTCTTCTCAGGAACGCTGACCTCCGCGCCCAGCGCGACCCTCGGCCTGGTGGTGAACGGCCCGGGCACGCAGGTGCTGGCGAGCGACCTCACCTATGGCGGTGGCACCACCATCCTTCAGGGCACGCTCCAGCTCGGCAACGGCGGCGCATCCGGCTCCATTCAGGGCGATGTGGTGAACAACGGCACCCTCGCCTTCAACCGTTCCGGTACCGTCACCTTCGCGGATGACATCTCCGGCACCGGCGCGCTGACGCAGATGGGGCCCGGCACGCTCATCCTCACCGGCGAGAACAGCTACACGGGCAACACCACCATCGCCGCAGGAACGCTCCAGGTGGGTGACGGCGGAACCCGGGGCAGCCTTCAGGGCAACGTGGTGAACAACGGTGCGCTGGTGTTCAACCGCTCCGGCACCGTTACCTTCGCGGGCGATATTTCCGGTACCGGCACACTGACGCAGATGGGGCCCGGCACGCTCGTCCTCACCGGCGAGAACAGCTACGCGGGCAGCACCACCATCGCCGCCGGAACGCTCCAGGTGGGCGACGGCGGAACCCAGGGCAGCCTTCAGGGCAACGTGGTCAACAACGGCGCGCTGGTGTTCAACCGTTCCGGCACCGTCAACTTCGCAGGCGACATTTCCGGCACTGGCACGCTGACCCAGATGGGACCCGGCACGCTCGTCCTCACCGGCACCAGCAGCTATTCCGGCGGCACCAGCATCAGGACGGGCACGCTGGTGCTCGGCACCTCCACGGCCGCGGGCACCGGCGCCATCGCCATGTCCGACGGGACGACCCTCGGCCTCGCGGAGGGCGTGAGCGTCACCAACGACCTGACCCTCGGCGGCGCCGTTACCTTCGATCTCGCATCCGGCAGCGCGACCCTCTCCGGCGTGCTCTCCGGCACAGGCGCCATCGCCTTCAGCGGCGGGCGCATCTCGCTGACCGGCGACAGTTCCGCCTTCACGGGCGCGACGGTGGTGAACGGAACGCTGGCGGTGAACGGCCTCCTGGGGGGCTCCGTCACGGTGGCGAACGGCGGCACCCTGAAGGGCAGCGGCACCGTGGGCTCCACCACCGTTGCTGCAGGCGGCACCGTGGCGCCGGGCAATTCCATCGGCACCCTCACCGTCAATGGCACGCTCGCCTTCGCGTCCGGTTCCACCTATGCCGTGGAAATCGACAACACTGGCGCCTCGGACCTCATCCTCGTCACCGGAACGGCCACGCTGGGCGGCGCCACGGTCGCTGTCACCAAGGCGGCGGGCGCCTACCTGCCGGGCACCCACTACACCATCCTCACCGCCCAGGGCGGCATCACCGGAACCTTCAGCGGTTCAACCCAGGACATGCCGTTCGTCGATCTGGCGCTCTCCTACGATGCGCAGAACGCCTTTCTGGACGTGGCGCGCAATGCGACGCCGTTCCCGTCCGTGGCGGTCACGGCCAACCAGCGGGCGACTGCGGGGGCGGTGGAAGCGCTGGGCCAAGGCAACGCGGTCTATGACGCCGTTGTCTCCCAGACGAGCGTCGCCGGTGCCCAGCAGGCGTTCAACGCACTGGACGGCGAGATCTATCCCTCCGCCCTCTCCGCGTTCCAGCAGGAAAGCCTGATCCTGCGCCGGGCGGTGCTGGACCGCGCCCGGGTGCCGAGCGGCTCTGCCGGCACGCCGCTCGCCTATGCGTCGGGCCCGGCAGCAGGCGCCGACGTGGTGGGCATGGCGGGCAGCCCCAGCGCCTTCTGGGCTCAGGCGTTCGGCGACTGGAGCCGGATCGGCGGCAACGGCAACGCTGCCACCGTTTCCGGCGACACGGCGGGCGTGATCGTGGGTTATGACCGCACCTTCGTGGGCGCCGGCGCCGACTGGCGCCTCGGCTTCGCGGCGGGCTATTCCTCTTCCGACTATCAGGTGAACGCCCGCTCCTCCTCTCTCTCCAGCGACAATGCCCATGTGGCGCTCTATGGCGGCACGCGCATGGGGGCACTGGGAGTGCTGTTGGGGGGCGCCTATAGCTGGGCCGATATCAGCGCGAACCGTACGGTGGCCTTCCCCGGCGTCCTGAACGCGCTGGACACCGACACCTTCGCGCGCACGGGGCAGGTGTTCGGCGAAGTGGGCTACGGCCTCTCCTTCGCGAAGGTGCAAGTGGAACCCTTCGCGGGCCTCGCCTATGTGAACGTGGACATGAACGGCTTCACCGAGCTGGGCGGCCCGTCTGCACTCACCGCCGCGGGCTCCAGCGCGGGCGTCACCTATTCCACCCTTGGCGCCCGCCTCAGCGCGCCGTTCGACCTGGGCGGACTGCCCGCCGCCTTCAACGGCACCCTCGCCTGGCAGCATGCCTTCGGCGACACCTCGCCGGATACGCTGTTCGCTTTCGGCGCAGGCGCCCTGCCCTTCTCCGTTTCGGGCGTGCCCATCGCCAGCGATGCAGCCCTGGTGGAGGCGGGACTGGACCTGAACGTGGCACCCAACGCTGCCCTGTCGGTCTTCTATGCCGGGCAGATCTCGCAGGACGACACCAGCAACATGGTCAAGGGCAGGTTCACCTTGAAATTCTGATCCTGCCGGCCCGCATCGGAAAGCGACGTGCCGACCGCGTCGGTCTTGCCTTCGCGCTACACCTTACCGGACCTCGCATCTGCCGGCGTGCACGATGCTCCGCTTCAGACGAACCGGCGCGCGGATTCGATCGCTATGGCCGCGGCCTCCCGCAGAGGCCGCTTTCTGTGATCGCGGGCGATGATCTCCACCCCGACAGGGCCGTCATAACCGGCCGTCGCAACGGCCTGGAGGAAGCCCGGAATGTCGAAGCTGCCCTCTCCGCAGGGAAGGCGGTGGTGCAGCGTGTCGTTCCACAGGTCGCCCACGACGTCCGCGGCGGCATCGTCGATCTCGATGGAGACGATCGCGCCTTTCGGCAGCGCCGCGATGGCGGCGAAATCCACCCCGCCGCGTTCCATGTGCCAGAGATCGAGAAGCAGACCGCCGTTGTTGGCTCCCGATGCCGTGACGACTCGCATTGCGGCGTCTAGCGTCGACAGATTGGTGAACGGCATCACCTCGATTCCGACCGGCAGGCCGACCTCGGCCGCATCCCGGCAGAGCCCGGCGAAGTCCTCCGCCATTTGATCGAGGGAGACGGCCGGGCTGTTGAAATCGCCGGACACTTTCAGATGGCGTGCGCCGAGCTTTTCGCCAGCTTCGAGCAAGTCGCGGCGAACGGCGTCGGAAGCCGCCCGCCGCTCGCCGTCGGCAAACCAGTCGGTGAGGATTTCCACCTCCAGATCGAGAATGCCGTTCGCTTTCAGGATCGAAGACAGTTCGCCGTAGCCGATGGTCTCCCGGGCGCGCACCAGATCGTCGTGGACGAAGCCGGCGCCGGCAAAGCCGAGCCGGCCCGCGGTTTCGTAGCGATCCCGGAAGGAGAACGGCGACGCCTCGTTCCCGCAGCCGGGAAAACGGTCGCCGGCGACCGACCAGTAGCTGGCAATGATGCTGGCCATGATCAGACGATGCCCCTGACACTGCCGCCGTCCACGCCCCAGACCGAGGAGGTCACGAACGACGACAGATCGGAGGCGAGGAAGACGATGACGTTGGCGACTTCCTCCGGTGTGCCGAGCCGGGCGAGCGGAAGCTGGCGCAGCGACATCTCGTGCTCGACTGCCTTCTGGGGCTCCATCTTGTGGAACTTGCCCATGGTTTCGGCGAAGCCGCCTGGCTTGGTCCAGAACGGGGTCCAGATCGGGCCGGGGGCGACAGCGTTGACCCTGATCGCCGGCCCTTCCGCGCGGGCAAGCCCCTTGGTCAGGGCCAGCACCGCCGCCTTGGATGCGGAATAGTCGATCGGCACCGGCTCCGGCTGGCGGGCGAGATCGGACGCGTTGTTGATGATGACGCCGCCGCCCTGTGCCCGCATCAGCGGCAACACCGCGCGAATGGTGCGGACATAGCTCATGAAGTTCAGGTCGAGGGTCGACTGCCAGTCCGCATCGGAAAGCTGGTCGAAGGTGCGGATGTAGCCGGTGCCGACATTGTTGACGAGCACGTCGACATGGCCGCCGAGAGCGGCGATGGCCTGATCGATCCCCCCCGCCGTGGTCTCGGCCGCGGACAGATCCGCGACGATACCGGTGGCGGCTCCGCCGGCGCCGTTCGCGAAAGCCACCGTCTCGTCGAGGGCGGCGGCGTCGAAATCCACCAGCGCGAGCCTGACGCCTTCCCGTGCGAATGCGATTGCGGTGGCGCGGCCGATGCCGTTGGCTGCGCCGGTGACAACCGCCGTCCGGCCCGAAAGTCCCGTTTCCATGGTTGTTTTCTCCCTTGAGTGCGTGGCGGTTCAGGCGACCGAGTAGCCGCCGTCCACCATCAGTTCGTGACCGGTGATGCCGCTGGCGGCGTCGGAGACCAGGAAGGCGACGGCGTCCGCCACCTCTCGCGGGGCGATCAGGCGGCCGTTCGGCATGTCGCTCAGCCACGTCTTCATGACCTCCGGACGCTCGACGCCCACTTTGGCCAGCATCTGGGTGTCGGCGTAGGCCGGGCCGACCGCATTGACGCGGACATTGTGGCGGGCCCATTCCACGGCGACGTTGCGGCAGAGATGGGCGACGCCGGCCTTCGACACGTCGTAACCGATGTGGATCTCGGGTCTCACGGCGGTGACACCGGCGATCGAGGAGATCGCGACGATCGCGCCTCCACCTCGTGCGATCATCTCCCGGCCGGCGGCACGCACGCAGTAGAACACGCCGTCGAGATTGACCCGGATGACCCTGCTCCAGCTTTCGTCGGTGTGATTGGCCGTGTCCTCCTCGTAGGAGATGCCGGCATTGGCGACGAGAATGTCGAGCTTGCCGTGGCGCGCGATCACCGTGGCGATTCCGGCGTTGACGGAGGCGCTGTCGGTGACGTCGATGCGCACCCAGTCGGCACCTGCGGCCGTGCCGCCCAGGGCCCCCGCCGTTGCGGCGACGGTATCGGAAAGGTCGGCCAGGACCACCGTGGCGCCGAGCGCCATCAGTTGTTCGGCAATGGCACGGCCCATGCCCTGGGCCGCGCCGGTCACGAGGGCGACACGCCCCGTCAGCTTCACCCGATCGGCAAGCGACATCGTGAGGACTCCTTGAGGTCTCGATAGCGAAAGGAACTTGTGGAAGGCCGCAGGCTGGCGGGATCAGTTTCCGCGCGGACGCTCGCCGGAGAAGCGAGCGATGATCAGGGCGACGAGAATGATCGCGCCGTAGGCCGCATCGATCCAGAACGCGGCGATCTGGGCGAGCGTCAGCACATTCTGCAGGATGCCGAGGAGCAGGACGCCGGTCAGCGCGCCGATCAGCCGGCCCTGCCCGCCGTTGAGGTTGATGCCGCCGATCACCGCCGCCGCGAACACGTAGAAGATCATGTTCTGGCCCTGGCTCGCGACCACCGAGGCGATGCGGCCGGTCAGCATCAGCCCGGCGAGCGAGGCGAGAAGGCCGCCGAGGATGAACACGCCCCAGGTGATGCGCTCCACCGGAATGCCGGCGACGCGGGCCGCATCCGGGTTGCCGCCGATGGCGTAGAGCGCCCGGCCGAGGCGATGGTAGCGCATGAAGAGGCCGAAGATCAGGAACAGGATGCCCGCGATCCAGATCGAGACGGGCACGCCCCCCCAACGCGCGGTGCCGAGATAGAGGAAGGATTCCGGCAGGTTGTAGAGGGTCTGACCGTTGGTCATGCCGACGGTGACCCCGCGCAGCAGAATCAGCATCGCCAGCGTCGCGATGAAGGCGTTGAGGCGCAGCTTGACCACGATGAAGCCGTTGAAGCAGCCCATGGCCATGCCCGTGACGAGCACCACCACGATTCCGAGGCCGCCGCTGATGCCGATGCCCGATCCGCCGATGGTCGGGTCCGTCAGGATCAGCCAGGCCGCCAGCATCGGCGCGAAGCCGACGACGGACTCCAGCGACAGGTCGAACTTGCCGGCGATCAGGATCAGCGACTGGGCCAGCACCAGAACCGCGAGTTCCGAGGACTGCTGGAGAATGTTGAGAAGATTGCGCGGCGTCAGAAAGGCACCGCTGATCAGCGAGCCCACGATCATCAGCAAGATGATGACCGGGATCAGCGCGAGCTCGCGCAGACCGAGGCTTCCGATCCATTCGCTCGCTGTGGCTCGCGCAGGCAGGGACGTCTTGTCCACGGCGGTCGTGTCCGTCATTTTGTTTCCTCCAGTCCCTCGATGGCCGACACCATCTCGTGGTCGTGCCAGTCGGGGCCGAATTCCCGGGTGAGGCCGCCCCGGAAGACGACCTGAACGCGATTGCAGACCGCGAGCTCGGCGAGGTCGTCGGAGATCAGCAGCACGGCGGTGCCGGCCCGCTGGGCTTCCTCGACGATGCCGAACAGGGTTTTCTTCGACGCGATATCGACGCCCTGGGTGGGGGAGACGACCACCAGAAGCCGCGGCGACGACGCCAGCGCCCGGGCCATCATGCCCTTCTGCTGGTTGCCGCCGCTCAGTTCCCCGATCGGCTGGGCCGGGGAGGACGCCACGATGGCCAGCCGCTGCATCGCCGAACGTGCCACAGCATCCCGCTTCGCCGGCAGCACCAGCCCGAGCGGACCGAGGGTGTCGGCAACGGTGACGGTCACGTTCTCGGCGAGCGAGAGCTGGGGTAACAGGCCCTGCTCGTGCCGGTCGCGCGGGACATAGCCGACGCCGGCCTTGCGGGTGGCGACCACGTCGCCGAACGGAAGCGGTATGCCCCCGAGCCGGGCGGTGCCGGCCTGCGGCTTGAGGAGCCCGACGATGACCTCGCCGATCTCCTCCTTGCCCGATGAGGCCAGTCCCGCCAGGCCGAGGCATTCGCCGGGCGCGATCTCGAAGCTGACATCGCGGAGGGTGTCTGCGAGCGACAGGTTCTCGACCTTCAGGGCCGGCGGGCCGGCGTGCGCCACGCTTTGCCGGGTCGGTCGGGCGAGGGACTGCTCGGCGCCGACCATCGCACTGACGAGCCGGTCGCGCGGCAGTTGCTCAAGCGCCGCATCGGCCACGACCTGGCCGTCGCGCAGCACGGTCGCGGTGCGGCAGATCTCGTAGATCTCCTCGAGATGATGGGAGATATAGCAGAAGGTGACGCCACCCTCCTGAAGCCGCCGGATCCTGTCGAAAAGGCGCGTGACTTCCTTGCGCTCAAGTTCGGCGGTCGGCTCGTCGAGGATGATGAAGCGGCTGCCCTGCAGCAGCGCCCGTGCGATCTCGACGATCTGGCGCTGCTCGACCGTCAGCCTCCAGGCTTCGAGGTTCGGCGACAGATCGAGGTTCCATTCCTCCAGCACCTCGGCGGCACGGGCTCGCATGGCCTTCCAGCGCACGAAGCCGCCCGCCCGCACGGGCTGATTGTTGAGGAACAGGTTCTCGGCGACCGTCAGGTTCGGGATCACCGTCCAGCGCTGGTAGACGCAGGCCACTCGCTCCCGCCAGGCGGCACGGTCCCCGCGGGCCGGCGCGGCCTGTCCGGAAAACAGGATCTCCCCGGAGGTCGGCTTGTACATGCCGGTCAGACAGCCGACCAGCGTGGACTTGCCCGCTCCGTTCCGTCCGATGAGGGCGCGGGAATCCCCGGCCGGAATGGACAGCGACACGTCGCGGAGCACCGACACGGAGCCGAAGGTTTTTGACACCGCCCTCGCCTCCACCACCGGCTGGAGAGGGGTGGCGGCCGCGGCGCTGGCATTTTGAAATTGGACTGTCATCGAAGAGCCACCGCTTTGGGCGCGCCGTGGTCCATAGGATGGCGGCGACGCGCGAAGCCGAACGGGGGGCGGATGCCGGACCGGAGAGGGGATGGACCGGTCATCCCGCGGGGATGGCAGGAGCCGGTCCACTCTGGCATCCGTCGGGCGGGGTCAGCGCGCGGCGTTGCCCCAGAGCGCGGGATCCTCGACGTTCGCCTTGGTCACCGCAGCCGCGGGCAGCAGATCCATCGGGTTGTCGCCGAGGAGCACGATCTCGCTGCCGTGATCGGTCGGACCGGGCTTGAAGTCGGTCTTCCCAGCGACGGCGTCCTTTGCATAGGCCACGCCATACTTGATGTAGAGATCGAGCGGCTGGGAGATGGCGACGTCGAGCTTGCCGGCGCGGATCTGGTCGAGCGCAAAAGGGGTCGCATCGATGCTGGCGAGGAAGATATGGTCCGGCGCCCCCACCGGCGCGTCACGGCCGGCGCCCTTCAGCACATTGAGCACGCCGGCGAGCATCACGGAATCGCTTTGCAGGTAGATGGCGGCGAGGTCGGGAGTGGAATTCAGTACGGTCTGGGCCGCGGCGCTGGCGCGATCGGCCTTCCAGTTGGTCGGCTGCTCGATGATCTCCACGGCCGGGAAACTGGCTTTCATGCACTCGTTGAAGCCCGTGGTGCGGTCGCGGCCGTTGGTGGTGGCCTGATCGCCCATCAACGACAGCACCTTGCCTTTGCCGCCGATCGCCTTGCCGACGGCCTGGCAGGCCTGCTCGCCCATCTTGCTGTTGTCGGCACGCACGATCATCGCGACCTTGCCGCTGGCCGGGGCCGCGTCCACGGTAACGACCGGAATCCCGGCCTGGCCCGCCATCGCCAGTGCCGGCACGATGGCGCGACTGTCGGTCGGATTGACGAGCATCACTTGAGCGCCGGCGGCGATCAGATTCTGTACGTCCGCGATCTGCTTGCCGGCATCGCCGTTGGCGTTGGCCGCGGGAAGAACCTTGAAGCCGGCCGCCTTCGCCGCGTCGAGCGACTTCTGGACGAGAACCGCCTGGAAGGGATCCGTCAGAAACCCGGCGGAAAAGGCCAGGGTTGCGTCATCGGCAGCATGGGCATTCGACAGGCCGGCGCACAATATCGATCCGGAAACAATTCCGGCAATGGCGGCGTTCTTGCCAAAAAAAGCACGCAGATTTGAAATCACACCCGAATCCTCCCATGATATTTTATTATCGGATCGCGGCGATTATCATGAATTATTTCTGATATATTTCAGATTTGTTTTTCATGACATCTTTATATATTTCATTGATCCGTGCGGCCAACATAACGGCTTGCCTGCGCGAGGGAACCGGATAGATATCCATTCTGGATGTTTCTCGTCCGAGCCACCTGGGGAAACGGGAATGACGGAGTACGAGCTTCTGCGAATTCTGACGTTTCTTGAAAAGGTGCGTGCACCGTTTCAGGATATCATCCCGTTCTCGGAAGAAGATCCCGCCTGGAATATCCTCATCTTCCTGATGAAAAGTCATATTTCCGGTCGGACGGTGACGATATCGATGCTTGCGTCGGCCTCACGGGCTTCCTACGGCAGCGCAATGCGAAGGATCCATGGCCTGATCGAGGAAAAGTACATCGTCCGGATCCCCCATGGTACGACCGGCCGCAGCTTCGTGCTGGAGCCGAGTCCGGATCTGGTGGCCGATTTCACGAAATTCGCTGGGAAGATAAAATCACTTCTGGCCGAAACCTTCGGGCTCCGGCGCAATCCCGAGAACGAAGCGGACTACTATTTCGGTGGCTCTTATTTCGCGGCCCAGGTCATATTGCCGCCGCGCCTGCTGGAAGGCGTGTCTACCGGCGCGGGGGAACTGCGATTTCTACTGCACGACGATAATTATTTCCGCTCCATGCGCGATATGTGGTCTGACTTCCGCAACAATATCGCCTCCCGGGAGCATTTCACGCTTCTGCCCCTCAAAGAACTCTATCAGGCCGTGACCGAGAACGCCGCACGGGATGTCTCGGACTATGACATCATCGCCATCGACATGCCCTGGCTCGGCCGCATCGTGCAGGCCGACGCGGTGCGCGAACTCGGCGGGCTCGTCGGCACGTCCGAGATCTCGCCGATGGATTTCCATCCCTCGGTCTGGTCGACAGGGCTTTGGGACGGAAACCCGTTCGGCATTCCGATCTATTGCACGATCGAGCTTCTGGCCGCCCGCTCGGACTGGTTCGAGGCCGACCAGTTGCGCTATCCCCAGAGCTTCAGCGAGACGCTGACGGCCGCCCGCCACTTCCACGCACCCGCGAAGGATCGATATGGGATCGTCTGGAACGGGGCAGCCGGACGGCCGATCGCCCAGACCTTCATGATCCTGATGGGATGCTGCGGCCGCAACATTCTCGATCAGCCGCCGCCGCGGTTTCATGTCGGGGACACGGCGCTGCTCGAAGACACCCGGCCCAACCTCCTGACGGATTCGGCCTTCGCGGCGCTGGAATATCTGCACCGCCTGCTTGAGGTCTCGCCGCAGAGTATCCTTCACATGGGCTGGACCGAGCGAACCAACATGTTCATGACCGGCAAGGTCGCGCTCGCCTATTGCTGGACGCACCATGCCGCCCGCTGCGAATATGAAGTCGGCTCGGTGGTGAAGCGGAAGGTGAAATATCTGCCGCAGCCGCGCGGCCCCGGGGGGCTGTCTTCCAACCCCATCGGAGGCTTCCTGCTGTGCATCCCGAAGAACCTGCCGGAGGCGCGCATGCGGCGGGCCTTCGACGCCATCGCCTGGATGGCCTCCCCGGAAGCCATGAAGGCCCACGTGAAGAACGGCTTTCCGCTCGCCCCCCGCTTCAGCGTCAGCGCCGATCCGGAGGCTGCGGCCTCGTCGCCCATCGTCAGCGTGGTGGACAGGCTGGCGAAAAAGAACCTGCTCACGACATGGCAGCGGCCGTCGGTCTCCAGATATCTTCGTATCGAAGAACTGCTGGGTCAGTTGATCCACGAAGCGCTCAGCGGCGACCTGCCCGATCGTCAGGCCCTTCAACGCGCCCAAGCTGTCATCGACGATGCCTTTCGTGAAACGAAGCTTCAGCGATGAGCAAGTTGAGAAATACGTCTGGGACGCGGTCACATCGGGGGCAAGTGCCTGAACGAGAGCCTGTTCTCCAGCCGCTCAACGACAGGTTTCGCAGGAGCAGACATTCCGACGGAAGCAATTGGACGACAGGAAGTAAGGCGACAGCCGTCACCGCGCAAAGCGGCGTTGGGGATGGCAGTTATGCTCAGCCTTACTGTGCGACCGTCCGGCTACGTCGTCGGCGAGCATCGCAAAATAATCCGCCATGATCGCATCGTCCTGCTCGGCGGACCAGTCACCGGCCACGGTGGCTCCAGAGCGGACCGGTCGCCCTGTAGAGGGGCTGAATCATGTCAGCAACTGCGCCGGCACGCCGAGCACTGGCCCGGCCACGGCGAGCCGCTGGTCGAGCGTATGCACCGTGGCACCATGCTCCGACGCGATAGCGAGATGCAGCGCATCGCCGGCGCGGAGCCCAAGGGCATGCTGATCAGCGAACTTCGCCGCCGCCCGAAATTG
>JAEZMP010000641.1 GCA_023442215.1 Pseudomonadota bacterium | reverse complement strand
CCCATTCATCGACCGGCTTGCCGTTGGGCAGGCCGCGATCGCCGTTGCCGGCCATGGAGAGCCACGCATCGGTGAAGCGCCAGCCGAGCGAGGGGTCCTTCTTGCCGTAGTCCATGTGGCCGTAGATGCGCTTGCCGTCGATCTCCTTCACGTCGTTGGTGAAGAAGTTGGCAATGTCCTCATAGGCCGTCCAGTTGATCGGCACGCCGAGATCGTAGCCGTACTTTTCCTTGAACTGCTTCTTCAGGTCGTCCCGCTCGAACCAGTCGGCGCGGAACCAGTAGAGGTTGGCGAACTGCTGGTCCGGAAGCTGGTAGATTTTCCCGTCCGGCGCGGTGACGAAGCTGATCCCCATGAAGTCCTTGAGATCGAGCGTCGGCAGGGTCACGTCCTTGCCCGGTCCGGCCATCCAGTCGGTCAGGTTGTCGACGAAGCCGTAGCGGAAGTGGGTGCCGATCAGGTCGGAATCGTTGACATAGGCGTCGTAGACGTTCTGGCCCGACTGGAGCTGCGTCTGCAGCTTCTCGATGACGTCGCCTTCCTGCAGCAGGTCGTGCTTGACCTTGATGCCGGTGATTTCCTCGAAGGCCTTGGCGAGCACCTTCGATTCATATTCGTGGGTCGGCATGATCTCCGACACGACGTTGATCTGCATGCCGCGATAGGGCTCGGCCGCCTTCGCGAACCACTCCATTTCCTTGAGCTGTTCCTCCTTGCTCAGGGTGGAGGGCTGGAACTCGTTGTCGATCCACTTCTTCGCCGCTTCCTCCGACTGCGACTGCGCGAAGGCCGGGGTCACGGAGAGCGGGGCCGCGAAGCCCCCGGAGACGAGGATGGCGGCGGCGGTGCCGAACAGAAGGCCGCGGAGCGAGACCGGTCGCCTGCGGCGGGCGGACGCGTGGCTGGACATGGTATTCCTCCCCTGATCGTGTTGTTTTTTCCGGTGCGGCCGGTCAGGAACGGGCACGCACGGTCTCATTCGGCCGAACGTGGTCGGCCGTTCCGGTTCGAAGCGGATGCTTCGGCGAAAGCGGTGTCTCGGTCGGGCGACGCCGGGCGCCGCGTTATGCTGCTTTCATGGGATATGTCCCATCGCTCTCGGCACTCATGCCCATCTCAGGATGCCCGCGCCCGCGACGACCGCGGCCCCGAGCGGTATCCACAGCGCGGATTCCGGATCGGACACCATCAGCCATCCGATCTGCAGGAACGCCGCCACCATCAGCGCCATGAAGAAGCGGTCGCCGCGCGTCGTCGTCATCGGCAGGAACCCGCGCCGCGGGATCGAGGGCGAGGCGATCTGCCAGATCGTCAGGCCCACGAGGCAGGCGGCGATGGTGCCGAAGAAGATGGCGGTCGGTGCCGTCCAGGCCATCCATTCCAGGTCGATCGTCATGGCGGCCCCCTCACACCCGCCCGAGGGCGAAGCCCTTGGCGATGTAGTTGCGGACGAACCAGATCACGAGCATGCCCGGCACGATGGTCAGCGTCCCGGCTGCTGAGAGCAGGCCCCAGTCGAGGCCGGAGGCGGAGACGGTGCGCGTCATCGCCACCACGATCGGCTTGGCATCGACCGAGGTGAGCGTGCGGGCGATCAGAAGTTCGATCCAGGAAAACATGAAGCAGAAGAACGCGGTGACGCCGATGCCGGAGCCGATCAGCGGCACGAACACGGTGGTGAAGAACCGCGGGAAGCTGTAGCCGTCGATATAGGCGGTCTCGTCGATCTCGCGCGGGATGCCGGACATGAAGCCTTCCAGGATCCACACCGCCAGCGGCACGTTGAACAGGCAGTGCGCCAGCGCCACGGCGAGGTGGGTGTCGATCAGTCCGAAGGTCGAATAGAGCTGGAAGAACGGCAGCAGGAACACGGCGGGCGGCGCCATCCGGTTGGTGAACAGCCAGAAGAACACGTGCTTGTCGCCGATGAAGCGATAGCGAGAGAACGCATAGGCCGCCGGAAGCGCCACCGAGAGCGAGATGATCGTGTTCAGGCACACGAACACGATCGAGTTCCAGTAGCTCATGTACCAGCTCGGATCGGTGAAGATCGTGCGGTAGTTGGCGAGCGTCGGATTGCGCGGAAAGAACGAGAAGTCCGCGAGGATGTCCGGCGTCGACATGAACGACATCCGGATCAGCCAGTAGATCGGCAGCAGGCCGAACACGATGTAGAGCGCGAGCAGCGCGTTGCTGCTCAGGCTGCGGTCGTCGCGGCGGCGCATCCGGCGCGCCGCGGGGCGGGCGGCGGCTGGCCGGGCTTCGGCGGCTGTCGTCGCCGGGCCCGCCGTGGTGACCGCGCGGAGAGTAGCATCGCTCATTTTGCGCTCACCTGTTGCAGGACGGTATAGAAGATGTACGAGAACAGCAGGATCACGAGGAAGTAGAGCAGCGAGAACGCCGCCGCCGGGCCGAGATCGAACTGGCCGACCGCCATCTTCACGAGATTGATCGAAAGGAACGTGGTGGAACTTCCAGGCCCGCCGCCGGTGACGACCATCGGCTCGGTGTAGATCATGAACGAGTCCATGAAGCGCAGCAGCACGGCGATGGTGAGCACGCCCGACATCTTGGGCAGCTCGATATAGCGGAACACCGCCAGCCGCGAGGCGCCGTCGATGCGCGCCGCCTGATAATAGGCGTCCGGGATCGAGCGCAGGCCGGCGAAGGCGAGCAGTGCCACCAGCGGCGCCCAGTGCCAGACGTCCATCACCACGATGGTGAACCAGGCGTCGAACACGTTGCTGGCGTAGCTGAAGGGAATGCCGAGCGCCTCGATCGCCGCCCCCATCAGGCCGATGTCGGTGCGCGCGAACACCTGCCAGATCATGCCCACCACGTTGAAGGGAATGAGCAGCGGCAGCGCGATCACCACGATGGCGAGCGACGAGGTCCATCCGCGCTTCGGCAGCAGCAGCGCGACGCCCACCCCGAGCGGGATCTCGATCAGGAGGATCAGCGCCGAGAACCCGAACTGGCGCACGAAGGCGTCGCGGATGTCGCCGTCCTCCAGCACCTGCCGGAACCACTCGGTGCCGACGAAAACCCGGTTGCCGGGTCCGAAGATGTCCTGCACCGAATAGTTCACCACCGTCATGAGCGGCAGCACGGCGCTGAAGGCCACCAGCGCCACCACGGGCAGGATCAGGAACCAGGCGCGGTTGTCTTCCGTCTTGGTCGTCATGCGAGCGCTCCCACCAGCCGGTCGTCGGCGAACACGAGGGTGTGGTCGGGCGGCAGCACCAGCCCGGCATCGTCGGCGGGGATCGGCACGCCGTCGGCGACCTTCACCTTGACCAGGGCATCGCCGAGCCGCACGTCGACCACCGAGAACGGCCCGAGCCGCTCCACGTCCTCCACCCGCGCCGGCAGCGCGGCGCGGTCGGCGCCGGGGGAAACGAGGCGCATCGCGCCGGGCCGCACGCCGAGCTGCAGGCTCGCGCGCTCCGGCAGCCGCTGGCCCATCCCCGCCGGCATCGCGACGCTCTGGCCGCAGAAGGCAAGGCGTTCGCCTTCGACGCGCGCCGGCAGCAGGTTCATGCCTGGCGAGCCGATGAAGTAGCCGACGAAGCTGTGCTGCGGCCGCTCGTACAGGTCTTCCGGCGGTCCGACCTGCACCACCTCGCCGTCATACATGATGACGATGGTATCGGCGAAGGTCAGCGCCTCGTTCTGATCGTGGGTGACGTAGATCATCGTCAGCTTCAGGTGCTCGTGCACGGCCTTCAGCTTGCGGCGCAGCTCGAATTTCACCTGCGGATCGATCACCGTGAGCGG
>JAEZMP010000558.1 GCA_023442215.1 Pseudomonadota bacterium | reverse complement strand
GGTGCTGTATATTTCCCACCGCCTTCCTGAGGTCGCGGCCATCGCCGACGAGGTCACGGTCCTCAGGGACGGCAAGCGCATCGCGACCCGACCGGCCGACGGCATCTCGCCGGAAGAGATGGCGCGCCTGATGGTCGGCCGCGACATGGCGAACCTCTATCCGCTTCGCCCTGAAGAGGATGCCTCCGCGCCGGCCGTGCTGACCGTGCGGAATCTGTCGGTGCCGGGCTGGGCCTCCGACGCGACGTTCGAACTGCGGCAGGGCGAGATCCTCGGCTTCGCCGGACTGATCGGCGCGGGCAGGACCGAGTTGATGGAGGGGCTCGTCGGGCTCCGGCCGACCCACGGCGACATCCTGGTCGACGGCAAGCCCGTTCACTTCGCGGACGCCCGCGACAGCATGAAGGCCGGCATCGTCTATCTCAGCGAGGATCGCAAGGGGAAGGGGCTGCTGCTCGGCCAGCGACTCGGCGTCAACCTCACGCTCGCCGCGCTCGACCGCTTCCGGAAAGGCTTCCTGATCGATCGATCCAAGGAGGAATCCGGCCTCACGCAGGCGATCAAGGCCTTCGACATCCGCGCCAAGCGGCGCGAGATGCTGGCCGGCCAGCTTTCCGGCGGCAACCAGCAGAAATTGCTGCTCGCCAAGATGATGCTGCTGGAGCCGCGGATCGTGATCATCGACGAGCCGACGCGCGGCATCGACATCGGCACAAAGCAGCAGATCTACCGCTTCATCGCCGACCTGGCCGCCAGCGGAAAGGCCGTGATCGTGGTCTCGTCGGAGATGCAGGAGCTGATTGGCCTCTGCCATCGAATCCTGGTGATGCGCGGCGGCCGGATCGTGGGAGAGGTCTCCGGCGAGGCGATGACCGAGGACGAGATCGTCGTCTACGCCACCGGGGTCAGGACGCAGGACAACCCAACAGCCGAGGCCCGAGCATGAGCGACGTCGCCACTTCCAAGCCCGGGCGGAAATGGGCCGATCTCGATCTGCGCGCCGTCGCCCCGTTTGCGGCGCTGGCGGTGCTGATGGTGCTCGGCACGCTGGTGAACCCGAGCTTTCTCGGCATCGAGAACCTGACGAACGTTCTGACACGGTCGGCCTTCATCGCCATCATCGCCGTCGGGGCGACATTCGTGATCGCGTCGGGCGGGCTCGACCTTTCGGTCGGATCGATGTCGGCCCTCGTCGCCGGCACCATGATCCTGTTCATGAACGCGGGGTTCGTCGACGGCGGCATCGGTGCGATTGCCACGGCGATGGCGTTCGCGCTGGTCGTCGGCGCGGTCTGCGGGCTCGCGAACGGCCTGACGATCACCATCGGCCGTATCGAGCCGTTCATCGTCACGCTCGGCACGATGGGCATCTACCGTGCGCTCACGATCTATCTCGCCGAGGGCGGCTCCATCGCGATGAAGTCGCAGGAGCTGCGCGCGCTCTACCGCCCGGTCTATTTCGGCACGGTTCTCGGAATTCCCATCCCGGTGCTTGTGATCGTGGCGGTGGGAATCGTCGGGGCGTTCCTGCTCTACCGCACCGCGTTCGGCCGGCATGTCGTCGCCGTCGGTTCCAATGAGGACGTGGCGCGCTATTCCGGCATTCCCGTCAACCGGGTCAGGACGCTGACCTATGTGATCCAGGGCATCTGCGTCGCCATCGCCGTGCTCGTCTATGTGCCGCGCCTCGGTGCCGCCACGCCGACGACGGGCCTTCTCTGGGAACTGCAGGCGATCACGGCGGTCGTCATCGGCGGCACGGCGCTGAAGGGCGGCGTCGGCCGGGTGTGGGGGACGATCTGCGGGGCGGTGATCCTGGAGGTCGTCGGCAACATCATGGTGTTGTCGGATCTCGTCAGCGAATACCTGATCGGCGCGGTGCAAGGCGCGATCATCATCATCGCCATGCTGGTGCAGCGCTCGCTGTCGCGGCGGCCGTAGCGGCTGAAGAAAATCCGCGCGCGGAACGGGGCGGCCGCGCGGGGCGCTGACAAGCCTCGAAGACCGAAGACCGAAGACCGAAAACCACACAATGAGCGGGCGGGCCGGTGCAATCCACGGCAGCCGTCCGCCGAACGGGGAGAAAGCGAAATGCGCAAGTTGGTTCTTGGCCTTGCGGCGGCAGCTCTGCTGGCGGCCGGCGGTGCGGCCGGTGCTCAGGAGAAGAGCGTCACGATGGCCGTTTCCATTCCCGCCGCCGACCACGGCTGGACGGGCGGCGTCGTCTTCCATGCGGAACGCGCCAAGAAGATCCTCGAGGAGCGCTATCCGGGCCTGAAGATCATCGTCAAGACGTCGCCGGACGGGGCGTCCCAGGCGAACGCGCTGGAAGACCTCACGACCCAGGGCATCGATGCCCTGGTGACCCTGCCGCACAATTCAGACGAGCTGACCGACCCGATCCGCCAGGTGAAGGAGAAGGGTGTGTTCGTCACGGTGGTGGATCGCGCGCTGTCCGATCCGACGATCCAGGACCTCTATGTCGCCGGCAACAACCCGGAACTCGGCCGCGTGGCCGGCGAGTACATCAAGGAGAAGCTCGGCTCGGGCGACGTGGTGGTGATCCGCGGCCTGCCGATCGTGATCGACGAGGAACGTCAGAAGGGCTTCGACGAGGCGATCGCCGGCAGCAACATCAAGGTTCTCGACCGGCAGTTCGGCAACTGGTCGCGCGACGACGCCTTCAAGGTGATGCAGGACTACCTCTCCAAGTACCCGAAGATCGACGCGGTGTGGTGCCAGGACGACGACATGGCGGTCGGCGTCCTGGAGGCGATCAAGCAGGCGAACCGCACCGACATCAAGTTCGTCGTCGGCGGCGCCGGCATGAAGGACATGATCAAGCGCGTCGCCGACGGCGACACGATGATCCCGGTCGACGTGCTCTATCCGCCGGCGATGATCGCGACCGCGATGGAACTGACGGCCTCCAATTTCTACGATCACATTCCGACCCGCGGCCGCTACATCCTCGATGCGACCCTGGTGACGAAGGACAACGCGGCCGAGTTCTATTTCCCGGATTCGCCGTTCTGATCTCGAGAGCAGATGCCGTTCAGATCGAACCGATCTGAACGCCAAGGATATGCGCAAGCCTTTGAAGCTGGGGCGATTTCTTGTCGATCTGATGATTGCCTCAGATCGGAAAGCGCTCCAGCCCGGTGCAAGCCGGTGCGGCTCAAGTCCGACGATGAAAGCGAGGCTCCGGGTTCCGTCCCGGGGCCTCGTTCCGTTCCGGAGGGAAGGTCAGGCTCGGTTGACGATTGTTATATTATAACATAACAATCGCGACCGCGGCATGAGCCCGCCCGTGCGGACGTTGGAGTCACGCCGGGCATCCGGGCGCCCGCATCTGGAGCGGCATTGCGGTCGGGCGCCGGCACCCGGCCGACATGCCATCCAGACCGTTCCGATGAAACACCATCGAAGACAAGGGTCTGCGAACATGAGAAAACTGCTTTTGGCGGCTGCTGCCGCCACGGCCCTGGCCGCGCTCTCCGGCAACGCACTGGCCGCGGACAAGATCAGCATCGTCGCCGCCGAGAACTTCTATGGCGACATCGCCAAGGAAGTCGGCGGCTCTCATGTGGACGTGACGAGCATCATCTCGAACCCGGACGACGATCCGCACCTGTTCGAGGCCAGTCCCTCCACCGCGCGCGCACTCGCCGATGCCGCCATCGTGGTCTATAACGGCGCGGACTACGATCCGTGGATGGGCAAGCTCCTCTCGGCGTCGCCGAACCCGGAGCGTGCCGACATCGTCGCAGCCAAGCTCACCGGACACAAGGACGGCGACAACCCGCACCTGTGGTACGAACCGGCGACGGCGCCGGCCGTTGCCGCGGCGATCGCGGCCGCGCTGGAGAAGAAGGATCCCTCGCACGCTGCCGACTACGCGGCTGGCCTCGCCCGCTTCGACGGTTCGCTGGCGCCGGTCAAGGCGAAGATCGATGAGATCAAGTCGCGCTACAAGGGCGTGGCCGTGACGGCGACCGAGCCGGTGTTCGGCTACATGGCGGAGGCGCTCGGCTTCGAGATGCGCAACATGGCCTTCCAGAACGCCGTGATGAACGATGCCGAGCCGACGCCTTCGCAGGTTGCGGCGTTCGAGAACGACCTGAAGAGCGGCGCGGTCAAGATTCTGTTCTACAATTCCCAGGTGACGGACAGCGCGACGGAGCGTCTGCTCGCCATCGCCAAGCAGGGCGGCGTTCCGGTGGTCGGCGTGACCGAGACGGCACCCGCCGGCAAGACCTTCGCCGCGTGGATGCTCGGCGAACTCGATGCGGTCGAAGCCGCCCTCAAGCACAGTTCGTGACCGGGGGCCGTCGAGGCTGCGAGCAAGATGGACGTTCGTGAATGAGTGCCGTCGTTTTCCGCGATGTGGCTCTCGACCAGGGGGGGCGCCGGGTTCTGTCCGGCGTCTCCTTTGTCGTTGAGCCCGGACAGTTCGTCGGTGTGCTCGGCCCGAACGGGTCGGGCAAGACGACGGTGATGCGCGCCATCGTCGGCCTGCTGCCGGTGACGGCGGGATCGATTTCGGTGTGCGGCGCCCCGGTGCGGCGCGGCAACCCGGCTATCGGCTACGGCCCGCAGCTTAGGCGCACCCTGGCCGATGCCCGGTTCACCGGGTTCGAAGTCGTGCTGTCCGGCGCCGGCGGCGAGCGCTGGGGCCTGCCCTGGGCCACCAAGCGCGACCGGGCCGCTGCCTGGTCGGCGCTCGAGCGCGTCGGCGGGTCGGACCTCGCCAACCGGCCGATCGGGGAGATGTCGGGCGGTGAGCGGCAGCGCCTCATGATCGCGCAGGCTCTTCTCGGCGAGCCGCGCCTGCTGCTGCTCGACGAGCCTCTCGTCAGCCTGGATCCGGCCCGCCAGGCCGACATCGTGGCCCTCGTGGCCGCGATTGCCCGCGAGCGCAATATCGCCGTGCTGTTCAGCGCCCACGAGGTCAATCCGCTGGTCGGGGCCATCGACCGGGTGCTCTATCTGGCCCGCGGGCACGCGGCGACGGGAACCATCGACGAGGTCGTGACCGGGCCGGTGCTGTCCCGGCTCTACGGTTCGTCGATCGACGTCGTCCGGGTCGACGGCCGGATCTTCGTCATGAGCGGCCGCCACGATGTCGAGCGCGGCGAACATTGCGGCCACGCGCATTCCCATGAGCATGGGCATGGCGAGCATGCGCACGGCGGGCATTCGCACGCGCACGATCACGGTCCGGCGGACGTGCATTCCGGCCCCGCAACGGTCGGCCATCAACATCGCGAGCGGACGCCCCATGCTGAACTATGACTTCATGGTCAACGCCTTCCAGGCGTCGGGCATCGTCGCGGTGCTCGCCGGCGTGGTCGGCTACTTCCTCGTGCTGCGCGGGCAGACCTTCGCCGGCCATGCGCTGTCCCATGTCGGCTTCGCCGGCGCCACCGGCGCCGCGCTGTTCGCCGTCTCGCCGTTCGTGGGCATGACGGGCTTCACCGTTATCAGCGCCATCGGGATCGGATTGCTCGGCGACAAGGCCCAGGGCCGCGACGTCGCCATCGGCCTCGTGCTGTCGATGTCGCTCGGGCTCGGGCTCCTGTTCCTGCACTTCTATACGGCCTATGCCGGTCAGGCGACCGCACTGCTGTTCGGCAACGTTCTCGGCGTCTCGCGCAGCACCGTCGCGACGCTCGCTGTGATGGCGGTCGTCGCCCTGATGGCGCTTGCTGTGGTGCTGCGGCCGCTGGTGTTCGCAAGCCTCCAGCCGGAGGT
>JAEZMP010000514.1 GCA_023442215.1 Pseudomonadota bacterium | reverse complement strand
TCGCTCATCATCTTCGCCGGCATCGTCGCCGGCCTGCCGACGGCACTCGCCGGAACGCTCGAGCTCGGCCGTCAGGGCGCGATTTCGACGGTGGTGATTCTCGCGATCATCGTGCTGGTTGTCGTCGTAATCGCGTTCATCGTGTTCATGGAGCGCGCCCAGCGCAGGCTCCTGATCCAGTATCCGAAGCGCCAGCAGGGCAACCGCATCTTCCAGGGCGAGTCGTCGCACCTGCCGCTGAAGCTCAACACCTCGGGCGTGATTCCGCCGATCTTCGCCTCTTCGCTCTTGCTCATACCGGCGACCGCGTCGAGCTTTGCGGCGAGCGCCAATATCGGCTGGCTCACCACGGTGACGACGCTGCTCGGCCACGGCCAGCCGCTCTACATGGCGCTTTATGCGGCGCTGATCGTGTTCTTCGCGTTCTTCTATACGGCCATCGTGTTCAATCCGACCGAGACGGCCGACAATCTGAAGAAGCACGGCGGCTTCATCCCCGGCATCCGGCCCGGCGAGCGCACCGCCGAGTACATCGACACGGTGCTCACGCGCATCACGGTGCTCGGCGCTATATACCTTGTGCTGGTTTGCCTTCTGCCCGAATTTCTAATATCGGCGACAGGTGTGCCGTTCTATCTCGGCGGCACCTCGCTCCTGATCGTGGTGAGCGTGACCATGGACACGGTCTCGCAGGTTCAGGGGCATCTGCTCGCCCACCAATACGAAGGGCTCGTGAAGAAAGCGAAGCTCGGGGGAAAACGTCGATGAGACTGATATTGCTCGGACCGCCCGGTGCCGGGAAGGGCACTCAGGCGGCTCGCCTGGTGGAGCGGCACGGCATCGTGCAGCTTTCGACCGGCGATATGCTGCGGGCGGCCGTGCGTGACAAGACCCCTGTGGGCCTCAAGGCGCAGGACATCATGGCGCGCGGCGAACTCGTGCCCGATCTCGTGGTGGGCGAGATCGTCGCCGATCGCATCGAGGCGGCGGATTGCGCGCGCGGCTTCATCCTCGACGGATTCCCGCGGACGGTGGCGCAGGCCGAGATCCTCAAGGATCTGATGGCGCGCAAGGGGCTGACCCTCGACGTCGTCATCGAACTCGTCGTCGACGAGTCGGCGCTGCTCGGCCGCATCGAGAAGCGTGCCCGCGAATCGGGCGCCGCAGTTCGCGCGGACGACACGCCCGAGGCGCTGAAGAAGCGTCTTGAAGTCTACCGCGCCCAGACCGCGCCGGTTTCGGAATATTACCGGGCCGCGGGATTGCTCCAGACCGTCGACGGCATGCTGAATGTCGACGAGGTGACGGAGCGGATCGAGGCGGCGATCAAGGCCAGCGTGGCCTGAATCGACCATGAGAACGGGATCGTGGCGGTTGACTGTATCGCCGCAATCCATTAAGGAACGGCACCATTTCGCGATCGTGATGCGATCGGTGCCGGTGGCCGTGAGGCGACCGGAGCCGGTCGTTGCGTGCTTGAGATCGTCCGGATGATGGAATCGTAAGCGCGATTCGTTGCCGTTCGGTTTCGGGTGCCGAAATTCGAGACCAGCGACTGCCGGCTTCGCGCCGGTGAAGAACGTTGCCCCGCCGGTGTCGGCAGGGGTCTAGGAGATAGAAGCGTGGCCCGTATCGCAGGCGTCAACATCCCGACGAACAAGCGCGTCCTGATCGCGCTTCAGTACATCCACGGCATCGGGCCGCGGAAGGCTCAGGACCTGATCGAGAAGGTCGGGATCGCTCCCGAGCGTCGCGTCAACGAGCTGTCCGATTCCGAAGTGCTTCAGATTCGCGAAGCCATCGACCAGGACTACGTGGTCGAGGGCGACCTGCGTCGTGAAGTGGCGATGAACATCAAGCGACTGATGGACCTCGGCTGCTATCGCGGCCTGCGCCATCGTCGCGGCCTGCCGGTTCGCGGCCAGCGCACGCACACCAATGCGCGCACCCGCAAGGGTCCTGCCAAGGCGATCGCCGGCAAGAAGAAGTAATCAGGCGCCCGTTCGGTCGAGGCCCGGGTTTCCCGACGCCTTCATCTGGTGCGGGACCACGGTATCCCGGCGTGATGCCGGTTCGATGTTGGAGAATTGAAAGACCATGGCGAAAGAAGCCACGCGCGTCCGCCGCCGCGAGCGCAAGAACATCTCGTCTGGCGTCGCTCACGTCAACGCGTCGTTCAACAACACCATGATCACCATCACCGATGCCCAGGGCAACGCGATCTCGTGGTCGTCCGCCGGCACGATGGGCTTCAAGGGCTCGCGCAAGTCGACCCCCTATGCCGCGCAGGTCGCCGCCGAGGATGCGGCGCGCAAGGCGCAGGAGCACGGCATGCGCACCCTCGAGGTCGAGGTGTGCGGTCCGGGTTCGGGTCGTGAATCGGCGCTGCGTGCCCTCCAGGCCGCGGGCTTCATGGTGACGTCGATCCGCGACGTGACCCCGATCCCGCACAATGGCTGCCGGCCGCGCAAGCGCCGCCGCGTCTGAGGACGGTTGTCGGGTGGGGCGCAGCGATGCGGCCCTCCCGATCTGAAGCGCCGTGTCCTTGAGCCGGTGCCTTCACTTGAATGGCGGACCCCTGGCCGCGATCCCGGGGGCGCTCAGGAGGCGTTGCGCTTCATAGGGCGGTGATGTGAAAGGGTGCGGACCGTGACCATCCAGAAGAATTGGCAGGAGTTGATCCGCCCGACCAAGCTCGACGTCAAGGTGGGCGATGATCCGAAGCGGATCGCGACCGTCGTGGCCGAGCCGCTGGAGCGCGGCTTCGGCCTGACGCTCGGCAATGCGCTTCGTCGCGTGCTGCTGTCGTCGCTCCAGGGTGCGGCGGTGACGGCGGTGCAGATCGACGGCGTGCTGCACGAGTTCTCGTCGATTGCCGGCGTGCGTGAGGATGTGACTGACATCATCCTCAACATCAAGGAAGTCGCGCTGCGCATGCAGGGCGAGGGTCCGAAGCGGATGGTGCTGCGCAAGCAGGGCCCCGGCGTCGTGACCGCCGGCGACATCCAGACGGTTGGCGACATCGAGGTGCTGAACCCCGATCTGGTGCTGTGCACCCTCGACGACGGCGCCGATATCCGCATCGAGTTCACGGTCAACACCGGCAAGGGCTATGTCCCGGCCGAGCGCAACCGGCCGGAAGACGCGCCGATCGGGCTCATCCCGGTCGACAGCCTCTATTCGCCGGTCAAGAAGGTGTCCTACCGGGTGGAGAACACCCGTGAGGGCCAGGTGCTCGATTACGACAAGCTGACGCTGTCCATCGAGACCGACGGTTCGGTGGTGCCGGACGACGCGGTGGCCTATGCCGCCCGCATCCTGCAGGACCAGCTGTCGGTGTTCGTGAACTTCGAAGAGCCGCGCCGCGAGGAAATCCGCGACGACGTTCCGCTCCCGGCGTTCAACCCCGCGCTTCTCAAGAAGGTCGACGAGCTGGAGCTTTCGGTCCGTTCGGCCAACTGCCTGAAGAACGACAACATCGTCTATATCGGCGACCTGATCCAGAAGACGGAGGCGGAGATGCTCCGCACCCCGAACTTCGGCCGCAAGTCGCTGAACGAGATCAAGGAAGTGCTGGCCCAGATGGGTCTGCACCTCGGCATGGAAATCGAGAACTGGCCGCCTGAGAATATCGAAGAGCTGGCCAAGCGTTACGAAGATCATCACTACTGAGAGCGATCCCGGCGGTTTCGGCCGCCCGCTTTCGGTGACACGACGGAATTCGAGAAGTAGGAGAGGGCCATGCGCCACGCGAACAGCGGTCGCAAGCTCGGTCGGGACAGCGCCCACCGCAAGTCTTTGTTCGCCAATCTGGCGGTGTCGCTGATCCAGCACGAGCAGATCGTGACCACCTTGCCCAAGGCGAAGGACCTGCGTCCGATCGTCGAGAAGCTGATCACCCTCGGCAAGCGCGGCGACCTGCACGCCCGCCGCCAGGCGATCGCGCAGATCAAGGACCTCGAGACGGTCCGGAAGCTGTTCGACACGCTCGGCCCGCGCTACAAGGAGCGCGCCGGCGGCTACACCCGCGTGCTGAAGGCGGGCTTCCGCCAGGGCGACGCGGCCGCGGTTGCCGTGATCGAGCTGGTCGATCGCGATCCGGCCGCCAAGGGCGCCGCCGATCGTGCGCGCGCCGAGGCCGAGGCGGCTTCCGAAGCCGCGTGATCCGTTGGCCGGCTTGATCCGGCCCGGGTTCCTGTCTCAGATTTGAATCGGGGGCGGCCTTCGGGCTGCCCCTTTTTCGTTGGGTGGCGGCTCATCAGCGGGGGACGCATCGCGGCGTGGACCCTCGAGAGAGGCGGACGCACGGCTCCAGGGAACGGCTGCACAGGCGGGCGGAGTTGGCTACGGAGTTGGCCGCGTACTTGGCTGAGGCAAGACCGGCAGCCGAATCTGGCCGGGCATGTCGTCCGCCGTCCGTCGGCAACCGGCCGCTCTGCCGTTTTCCTGTCGTCTTTGCTTGCTGCCATCGCCACCGCGGCCGGAGCCTATCCCGCCGAGATCGGTCCGATCTGAGCGGGATAGGCGCAAGTCCTTGAATCTGGACGATTTCTTGTCGATCTGATGATTCCATCAGACCGGAAAGCGCTCCGGAGCCGAAAAGTGGGTGAGGAAGAGCGAATGCCAGGTTTCCGGATGCCACGTTTCCCGATGCCCCATTTTCCCCTGCGGCACCTTCCGCGCGCCTTCAACCGGATCGCCGTCGCGGCGGTCGTCGCGCTCGGGCTCGGCGCCGGTGGCGCGACGGTGTTTGTGCAGAGTTCCGTCGCGCAGAACGCCGCGCCCGCGGCTCCCGTGGCGCCGGCCGTGCGCGTGCCGACGAGCAAGGCGGAGATCACGCTCTCCTTCGCGCCCGTGGTGAAGAGCGTCGTGCCGGCGGTCGTGAACGTCTATGCCTCGCGGATCGTCGCCCAGCCGTCTTCGCCGTTCGGCGACGATCCCCTGTTCCGCCGCTTCTTCGGCGGCGGTGACGGCCTGCGCGGCCCCACCCGCCAGCGGCAGCTGCAGTCGCTCGGCTCGGGCGTGATCGTCGACCCGTCCGGCATCATCGTCACCAACAACCACGTCATCAAGGACGCGGATGCGGTGCGCGTCGCGCTCGCCGACCGGCGCGAGTTCGATGCCGACATCGTGCTGAAGGACGAGAAGACCGACCTCGCCGTGCTGCGCATCCGCGGCGCGCAGGGCACGTTCCCGGCGCTGACGCTCGGGGATTCCGACAAGCTCGAAGTCGGCGACATCGTGCTCGCGGTCGGCAATCCGTTCGGCGTCGGCCAGACCGTCACCCAGGGCATCGTGTCCGCACTCGCGCGCACCCAGGTCGGCATCACCGACTACCAGTTCTTCATCCAGACCGATGCGGCCATCAATCCCGGCAATTCCGGCGGCGCGCTCGTCGACATGAACGGCAACGTCGTCGGCATCAACACGGCGATCTTCTCGCGCTCCGGCGGTTCCATCGGCATCGGCTTCGCGATCCCCGCCAACATGGTTCGGCAGGTGGTCGACGCCGCCCGCCAGGGTGGCGTGATCCGCCGGCCGTGGCTCGGCGCGACATTGCAGACGGTGACGGCCGACATCGCCGATGGCCTTGGCCTCGACAGGCCCGAAGGCGCGATCGTGACCGCCGTGGTCGCGGGCAGTCCCGCCGCGAAGGCAGGCCTGGAGGTCGGCGACCTCGTGGTGTCCGTCGACGGCGTCGAGATCGACGATCCCGACAGCTTCGGCTATCGCTTCGCGACCAAGCCGCTCGGCGGCACAGTGGCGCTCGGCATCCGCCGGGGCGAGGAAACGCTGTCGCTTTCCGTCGCGCTCGTTCAGGCGCCGGAGGTGCCGGCCCGCGACGCGCGCGACCTCGACGGCGTGTCGCCGTTCGCGGGCGCGACGGTGATGAACCTGTCCCCGGCGGTGAACGACGAACTGCGGCTGCCGGGTGATCGCAAGGGCGTCGCGGTCTCGCGCGTCGCCGCCAACTCCATCGCCGCCCAGGTGGGCTTCGTCGCCGGCGACATCGTGCTGGAGGTCAACGGCACCGCCGTCGACACCACGGCCCAGCTCGCCAAGCTCACGGCGCAGCGCGCGCCGGTGTGGCGGATCGCGGTGGAGCGCGAGGGCAGGGTGCTTCAGATCGCGCTGCGGGGATAGCGCCCCGCCGCGCGCTTTCGAACGGGCCGCAAGGCGCTGGCAGCGGCCTCGCCGATCCACTATGCAAGGCCGACCGGAGGCCACTCCGCGGATCGATCCGATCCGCGCGCGGCGGCGCTCCGAACCTGTCTTGAAGCTGCTCCCGCGTCCCGCACGCGCCCCTCATTTTCCGGGCGGTCGGGCCCGCGGGCGGCGGATGCCCGGGATGCCGCCATGTCCGATCTCTTCGCCGCCGCCGGTTTCGAGCGGTCCGCGCCGCGCCCGCTGGCCGATCGCCTGCGGCCGAGGAAGCTCGCCGAGGTCGTCGGCCAGGATCATCTGGTCGGGCCGGACGGAACGCTGACGCGGATGCTGCGGTCCGGCTCGGTCGGCAGCCTGGTGTTCTGGGGCCCGCCGGGCACGGGCAAGACCACGGTGGCGCGGCTGCTCGCCGGCGAGACCGATCTCGCCTTCGAGCAGGTGTCGGCGATCCATACCGGCGTGGCGGACCTGAAGAAGCTGTTCGATGCCGCGCGCGGCCGACGCGCCATGGGCAAGGGCACGCTGCTGTTCGTCGACGAGATCCATCGCTTCAACAAGGCCCAGCAGGATTCCTTCCTGCCGGTGATGGAGGACGGCACCGTCACGCTCGTCGGCGCCACCACGGAAAATCCGTCGTTCGAGCTCAACGCCGCGCTTCTGTCGCGCGCGCAGGTGCTGGTGTTCCGTCCGCTCGACGGCGAGGCGGTGATGCGCCTGCTGGCCCGGGCGGAAGAGGTGGAGAAGCGGCCCCTGCCGCTCGACCGGGAGGCCCGCGGCGTGCTGGTGCGCATGGCCGACGGCGACGGCCGCGCCGCGCTGACGCTCGCGGAGGAAGTCTGGCGCGCCGCCGGCGAGGGCGAAATCTTCGATGCCGAGCGGCTGCAGGCGGTGCTGCAGCGTCGCGCGCCGATCTACGACAAGTCCGAGGACGGCCACTACAACCTGATCTCGGCGCTGCACAAGTCGGTGCGCGGTTCCGATCCGGACGCGGCGCTCTATTATCTCTGCCGGATGCTTGATGCCGGCGAGGACCCGCTGTTCGTGGCGCGCCGGCTGGTGCGCATGGCGGTCGAGGATATCGGCCTCGCCGATCCGCAGGCGCTCGTCGTCGCCAATGCGGCCAAGGATGCCTATCACTTCCTCGGCAGCCCGGAGGGCGAACTCGCGCTGGCGCAGACGGCGATCTATCTCGCCACAGCGCCGAAATCCAATGCCGCCTACAACGCCTACAAGGCGGCGATGCGCGTCGCCAAGGAGAACGGCTCGCTGGTGCCGCCGAAGACGATCCTGAACGCGCCGACCAAGCTGATGAAGTCCGAGGGCTACGGCACCGGCTACCGCTACGACCACGACGAACCGGACGCCTTTTCCGGACAGGATTATTTCCCCGAAGCGATCGGCCGCCAGAACTTCTACCGGCCGACCCCGCGGGGCTTCGAGAAGGTGCTCGGCGACCGGCTGGCGCGCTGGGCCGAACTGCGGCGCAGCCGAAACGGCGATTGAGGCCGCCTTGCCGGCTGGGACCGTCCCCGGCCACTCTGCGCATCCGCATGGCGGAGAACCGCATTTCCCTTTCCCGGCCGATGGATTAGCGTGCCACGACGACGACGCGCGGCGGGGCCGGACCGCCGCCCGGCCGTCGTGACAGGCCAAGCTGGGGAAGACCGATGTCCGAAGCAATGCTGGTGTTCGTCGGGGGCGGCCTCGGCGCCCTGGTGCGTTACTATGTCGGCCTCTTCGCGATGAAGACGGTCGGGATGGCGTTCCCCTGGGGCACGTTCTTCATCAACATCACCGGCTCCTTCATCATGGGCGCCGTGATCTCGTGGCTCGCCTTCCAGGAGCCGGCCGCTTCGAAGTGGTTCCGGGTGTTCTTCACCACGGGCGTGCTCGGCGGCTACACCACGTTCTCCACGTTCTCGCTCGACAGCTTCGTGCTGTGGGAGCGCGGCGAGCTGATGCTGGCGGGCGCCTACGTGCTCGGCTCGGTGGTGCTGTCGCTGCTGGCCGTCGCCGCCGGGATGCTCGGCGGGCGGATGCTGTTCCAGTAGGCCGGAGGCCCGGCGCCGAGCCGCGCGCCCTGCGCGGAGGCGCCCGCTCCATTCCGCGCTTGCGAACCGGGCGGGAACCTGCCACCTACGGGGCATCATGGCAGGCGTGTACACCATCACCGTTGGCCGCGACGAAGACGGCATGCGTCTCGATCGCTGGTTCAAGGCTCATTATCCGGGGCTGGGCTTCGTCCAGCTGCAGAAATTGTTGCGCTCGGGGCAGATCCGGGTCGACGGCGCGCGCGTCAAGGCATCGACGCGGCTGGCGTCGGGGCAGGGCGTGCGCATCCCGCCGATGCCGACCGACGGGCCGGCGGGCGCCTCGCCCTGGGCCGGCGGCGGTGGCGGCGGCGAGGAACGCGGCGAGCGGCTCGCTCCGGCCGGCCGGCCG
>JAEZMP010000469.1 GCA_023442215.1 Pseudomonadota bacterium | reverse complement strand
GTACATGTCCTCGGCAAGTGCTGCCGGGTGGGCGAACCGGCCCGGGGTCACGGCGCGCACCATGTAGGCGACGGTAACGCCGCGGGCGAGGTCCGTCCCGGGTTCGAACGCGGCCAGGAAGCGGTCGTCGCGGAACTCGGTGTGGGCCGGCGAATCCTGCGGCAGCCACGGGAACGCCGCCAGATCCGCGCTGGAGACGAGTTCCGGATTTTCCACCTCGAAGCCGCCGGGCAGCAGATCGGCGATCATCAGGTTCGCCTGATCCTGCGGTTCGTCGGAGCGAACGGTGAGCACCACGACCAGCCGTTCGTTCTGGCGCACGGAAGCCGGGTCGGCCGGGGTGCCGTCGAGGTGATAATAATCCCGCTCGATGGAGAGGCCGGAGGCCGCCGCCGGCTCCGGCTCCAGCGGAACGCCGGAGACGGTGAGGGCGACCGCGGCGTCGTCGGCACCGGCATTGCGCAGCACGAGCGGCGCACCGGTGAGCTGATAGCCTTCGAGCCGCCGGAACACCGCACCGGTCTCGCGCGCGCCGTCCACGTCGATCTTCAGCGCCTTGTTGCCGGCGCCGAGGGCGTTCGCCGCCAGCAGCATCCACGCCGCCTCCTGGGTGGAGGGCGTCTCACCGCCGGCGCGGGAGGCGGAGAGGGTATCGTCGAGGCCCGGAATGGCCGAGGAGTCGATGCCCGATTCCGCCACCAGCGTCAGCGCGGCCGCGGCGTTGCGCGCCGGCGTGCCGTAGTCGCTCCACGATGCCTGCTCGCCGCCCATGCTGTCGGAGGCCAGCGTCGCGGCAGCCGTCTTGAACGTCGCCTTGGCGCGGCTGTCGTCCCCATAGAGGGCGAGGCCGGCGGCGATCTGCGCCTGGGACAGGCCCGAGCCGAAATCGCCGATGCGGTCGTCGGCGAAATAGCGCAGGTCGCCGATCGAGGCGCGGCCATTGCGGGCCAGCACATAGAGCGCATAGGCGAGGCCGCCACCGCCGCCATTGTCGAAATTGGCGTTGTAGGACACGTCGTTCTGCAGCCGGTCGAGCGCCAGCGTGAACGCGCCTTCCGGCACGGCATAGCCGGCGGCCCGCGCACGGGTCAGGAAATCGGTGACGTAGGCGTTCAGCCAGAGATCGCCGCCTCCCGGACCCCACAGGCCGAACGAGCCGGAGGAACTCTGGAACTGCATCAGCCGCGCGATGGCCGCCTCGACGCGCTTGTGGATGTCGTCCTTGCCGCCCATGCCGATGCTGGCCGCGACCTGGTCGAAATAGAGCAGCGGCAGCGCGGTGCTGGTGGTCTGCTCAGCGCAGCCATAGGGGTAGCGGTCGAGCATGCCGAGAAGGCCGGCGACGTCGAGCCCGACACCCGCCGACACGCTGACGGAGAGCGAGGCCGTCTCCGGCACGAGGCCCGCGAGATAGTCTTCGCCGAACGACAGTTGGCCGCCGTTCTTCGCAAGCACCTCGATCGAACGGCGCATCACCGGCGGGGCGGCGGGGCGGACGTTGAGGCGGAAGGCCTGGGCGAACGTCTGTCCGTCCGGTGCGGCGAGTTCCACCGCGACGGTGGCGATGCCGACGCCGTTCGCGGTCAGCGGCACGTCGAGCGAGGCCTTGCCGCCGGCGCCGAGGCGCACGGTCTGCGGCACCTTGCCGAGCCCCGCAGGGCCGGTGGCCGTCAGCGTCAGCCGATAGTCGCCCTCCGGTCCGGAGACGTTGTCGAAATCGAGCCGCATCCGGCTTTCGTCGCCGGGCGCCATCACCCGCGGCAGCGAGCCGGTGACGACGACCGGATCGCGCACCACGACATCCGCGCTGGCATTGCCGACCTTCGACGCCGACCATGCCACCGCCATCACGCGCACCGTGCCATTGAAGGCGGGAATGTCGAAGCTCGCCTCGGCGCGGCCGTTGGCATCGACCTTGATGGGGCCGGCGAAGTTCGCGACGAGCTCCTGGGTCGGCACGTCGGTCGGCGCGAAGGCGCCGCTCTCGTCGCCGCCCGTCCGGATGGTGCCGCGGGTCGCGCCGAGGCTGTCGATCAGCGCGCCGTAGAGGTCGCGGATCTCGGCACCGAGCCGGCGCTGGCCGAGGAAGAAGCCGGCGGCATCCGGCGCCTGGTAGCGGGTGAGGTTGAGGATGCCGACATCGACGGCGGCGAGGGTGACATAGGCCTCCTCGCCGGGCTTCAGGCCGGCGACCGTGACCGGCACACTGAGTGGCCCGCGCGGCCGCATTTCTGCGAGCGTGTCGAGGGTGACGGTGAGCGAGCCGATGGAGCGGTCGATGGAGAGCCAGTTGAGGCCGATGGCGCGCGACGGCATGCGCTTCGCGGCGACATCCATCGGGCGGTAGAGCATCGCCGTCACGTAGGTTCCCGGCGTCCAGTCGTTGCCGACCTTGAGGGGGATCGTGGTGCCGCCCGCGGGAACGTCCACCGCGCGCAGTTCGCGCACGCCATCGCCGACCACCGCGATCAGCGCGGTACCGGCGAACCGGGGCGCGATGTTGAGACGGGCGGTGTCGCCGGGCTTGTAGCCCGGCTTGTCGAGGCCGATTTCGAGAACGTCAGGCGTCTCCGCGGTCGCGCCGACCGTCACCCAGCCGGCGGCGAACTCGTACGACGTGGCCGCGGTCGGCACGTTCGGCACCGAAATTTCCAGCCGGAACGTTCCCCAGTCGACAGGGGCCGAGATGCGGCCGACATCGGCCGCCGTCAGGTCGAGCTTGCCCTCCGCCACGCGCTCGGTGGAGGTGGTGGTGAAATAATCCCAGTTGCCGTCGCGATTGAACCACTGGAACTCGCGGCGGACCTTAAGAAGCTGCCACGTCGCGCCCTGCAGCGCCGTGCGGGCGCCGTCCGGCCCGACAGCCGCCACCTCGAAGCCCGCGGTCGCGCCTTCGCCGACCTGATCGCCGGAGAACAGCGGCTTGACGCCGATGCGGGGTCCGGGAGGGGCGACCGGCAGCGTCACCGTGCGCTCCACCGCCCGCCCGCCGGGCTCGCGCACCCGGACCGCGATATCGGCCACGAGCGGCTTCGTGGTGGGGTCCAGATTGGGCAGGCTCGCCGCCACCGTCGCCTTGCCGGCCGCGTCGGTGCGGCCGAGGTCGAACAGCGGCCGGCGGACCGGGGTGAAATCGTCGTCGGCGAGACCGAAGCGGTAGCCCGGGAACCCGGCCACGCCATCCTCGGACGGCTTCACGGCGATCTCGCCTTCGATCGCGAGGTTCGACGCCGGCGCGCCATAGAGGAAGTCCGCGGCGACGGCGATCGTCGCCGGCTTGCCGGCCGCGATCGCGGTGGAATCCGTCTTCAGGTCGACCTTCATCCGCTCGGGAACGAAGTCTTCGACGAGGAAGGTCACGGCACCGATGGCCGCCGCTTTCGGATCGGAGAAGGCCTCCGCCCGCCACGTGCCGCGCATCGCCGAAGGGATGAGGTCGATATCGAGGCTTCGCCCGCCGAGGCCTTCGTCGTCGGCCAGCACCTTGCGATAGATCACGCCATCGGGCCGGGTGACGGAGATGGTGAGCGGCACGCCGGCCGCCGCCTTGGATGCGCCGTCGCGGAGCAGAGCCGTCAGGTGCACGGTCTCGCCGGCGCGGTAGATGCCGCGCTCGGTATAGAGGAACGCGTCGAGCGGCCCGGGCGCCGGACGGCCGGCCACGCCGCGGTCGGTCAGGTCGAAGCCCGGCGCGGAGAGGTCGAGGAAGCCGTAATCGCCGTCCGCCGCGGTCGCCACCAGCACGGCCGGCGCCATGCCGCCGGTTCCGCGGCCGAGGCCGGGCGCGAACACCGCGTGTCCCGCGGCATCCGTCTTCGCGGTGCCCAGCACCTCGTCGTTGCGGGCGACCAGACGCACGTCGACGCCGGCCATCGGCTTCGCCGTGCCGAGCGAGCGGACGAACGCGTGAACCCCGTCCGCCGCGCTGATCGAGGCGATGCCGAGATCGGACACGATGAACCACTGTGTGGCGCGCTGGTCCCAGTTCTCGCTCGGGATCTCGCGCGGGCGGGCGACCAGCACATAGACGCCCGGATCGAGCTTCTTCACCGCCTCGTCGACGGGGAACGCGGTCGTGACTTCCTTGTTGAGCTGACGCTCGACGTTCATCTCGCCGGACCAGACCTTGGCGCCGGTGGTGTTGGCCAGCGTCTCGATATCGTAGGGCGAGAGCTGGCGGCGGAAATCGCCGCCGGCGACGGAGCGCGCGAGGCCGCGGTCGCCGACGCGCAGCAGGTCCAGCATCACCATCTCGGTGTTGACGCTGACGAGCGGCACGCCGACCGCGCCGGTGCGCGGCAGAACATAGGCGGAGGTCGGGAAGCGGGCGGCGGGCTTCCGGTCGCGCACATAGATCGTGTAGCTCGCCGGGCTCGTCAGCGCCTCGCCGACGGTGGACGGCAGGCCTGCACGGATCGTCACATCGTAGCGCTCGCCGTGTTCGAGCCCGTCGATGCACAGCTCCTGCGCCGTGGTGGTCACGGCCGGATTGGTCATGCCGGCGACGGTGACATATTTCGAGAAGTCCACGCGGCCCTTGGGAAGCGCCTCGGAAAACTGCACGCACATCCGCGGGCTCGCGGTGTCGGTGTTCACCGAATAGTCGAGAATGCGGAAGCCGTAGTCGGCGCGCAGCTCCTCGTAGTGCGCCTTGATAGCGGCGTCCTTCGGTGCAAGCGCGAGCGCGGCCTTGAGGCTGTCGATGGCGGGACGCCAGCGCGAGTCCGCCTCGAACGCCCGCGACATCAGCGCCAGCGCACGGGCCTGCTGGCCCTTGTCGCTCGCGAGCTTGAGCCCGAGGAAGGCAGCCGACAGCCCGTCGCTCTGCAGCGTCTGCTTGCGGCCGTAATCGTCGGTCTGCTCCGACAGCAGCTGATCGGACAGCGACAGCCAGCCGTTCGCCCCGCCGTTGAGGATCGCGGCGGCAAGGCCGGCGCCGACCGTCTCGGTGTCGCGCTGCAGGCGCGCGGCGGCGTTGATCCCTGCGCGCAACGAATCCGCGTCTGCCGGCACGTCGTCGGGAAGGAAATCGAGGTTCGGCAGCGGAAGCGGCGCGGAGGCCGGCGTGGCGGCGACGCTGCCGATCACGCGCCCGGAAGCCGCATCGCGATAGGGGCGGGGCGTGCCGGAATCGGTCTTCAGGAAGCACCAGTTCGAGCGGGTGTTGAAGGTGAAGGCCTTGCAGGCGGAATCGCCGATGCAGGCCTCTTCGCACGCGGCCTGCGGCACGTTGCGCAGCACCTGGTAGTCGAAACCGGGCAGGTCCATTCCCGGCGGAAGCGACTGGATGCGCCGGGGGCCGTCGGCCGCTGCCTTGGCGGACTGGGCCGTCGCCGGCGACGCACCGGCGAGAGCGGCGACAAGACCGACGGCAATCGTGATTGCCGCCATTGCGCGACGCGACCAGCTCATATCCATCCCCGCATCCACTTCAGCCGGTGCTGCGGATCTCCGTCCGTCGGCCCGCCCCGGGCACGACGGCGGCGATTCCATCCGCAGCCTCATTGGCCGACTTTTGCCGAAATCGACGTCATTAACCATAGCCAAAAAAGCCATGGTTCAGCCACACTCGCAGACCGCCTGGGGATCTCGCAGGCCTATCCTGAAGAAAGGTCGTTCGGAGTCGCGGCGGCCGCGGCCGTTCAGGCGAACAGTCCGGGAACGACGATATCGAGCGTCATGTCGATCTTGCGGGCGATCGCCTCGTGCGAGACGTCGCAGGGCTCGCCGAACAGCAGCGAGATGTGGATATCGGAGAGCGCCGCGCCGATCAGGAAACGGGCGATCTTCACGTCGTCATGGACCACCGGTCGGCCCCGTTCTCCGGCGAGGCGGGAGATACTCTCGGCGATGTAGGCCGAGCCCCGGCGCATGACACGATTGTGGAATTCGTCCGCGAGTTCCGGAGACTTCGGAGCCTCGGAAATCACGAGCCGCTTCATCTTGATCAGGCGCGGCGACAGCGAGAACTCCGCGAGAATGAGCAAGCGCGTCCGCAGTTCCTCGATCGCCGTCGGAGCCGGCGGCGCCGATCTGGCCGCTCGTTCGGAAAAGCAGCCGATATCGTTCACCAGGCAGGCGAACAGGGTCCGCTTGTCGGGATAGAGCGCATAGATGCTCTTCTTCGACATGCAGGCGACGCGCGCGATCTCTTCCATCGTCGCCTCGCCGTAGCCCGCCCGGAAGAACACCGTTTCGGCCGCTTCCAGGATGAGCTGGCGCCGTTCCTGCTCCGTCAGGACGGGCGGACGACCGACCCGCACCTTCGCGCAGGCGACTTCGACCGTCTCTGAAACGTCGCTTGACATTCGGGAACGATTCCGTTTCCTTCTGGTTCTGAGGAAACGATATTGCGTCGGCCTTCTTCCCGCAATCTTTTCGAGAAGCACGCGTCTTTCTCAGCCTGGAGACAGCGGTTCTGAAGTTTTCGCATGGCGAGCGCCGGGAACGGCATCAGCCATGACGAACGCGTCCTGAACTCGTCCAGATCACGAACGGTTGCCGTCCGAGACCGATCCGCCTCCCGGACGTAAGTCGACCGGCGATGCCCCCCGAACGCCGGGGATCGATCGCCCGGCCGGATTGTTTCAATTGTCCGACGACACCATGACGGTGCGCTCACTTGAGCCGTGCCGCGTGTCGCTTTGCGCGTTGTCGGCATGCCCGGTATTCTTGATGAAAGAGCCGTTGAACGTTCTTATCGTCTGCCCCGCGCACGATCACCGTGTATTCGCCCCGACATCACTCGCCATTACCCGTCTTGTCGTCACTCTGATGGAGCATCGCATCCGCTCCCGGATTCTTTATCTGGCGGGAGACGCAATCGTCAGCCGGGTGCGCAACGGCGCCATTGCCGAATTTGCTTCCGACCGATCCGCGACCCATCTGCTGTTCCTCGATTCCGATATCGAGTTCGATCCGCGGACGGTTCTCAGGATGCTTCGGTCGGATTATCCCTTCACCTGCGCGGCCTACCCGAAGAAGACCTATCCCGATCTCGACACGCGGGCGTTCGCGCCGAAGGATCTCGGCGACCTCCACGAGCTCGTGCTCGAATGGAACGTGGTCTTTTCCGATCCCGCGGTGATGAGGGGTGCGGCGGCGCCGCCGTTGACGCCGAACGGCTTCGCGAAGGTCATCAAGGCCGGCGCCGGCATCATCCTTTTGAAGCGCAGCGTCATCGAGACGATGGTCCGGCAGTTTCCCGACCTGCGCTATCACGACGACATCGCCAACGCGGGCGGCGCGGGATACCGCTACAACACGTCCGGCTTCGGCGGTTACCTCTACGGGCTGTTCGATCCGTTCGTCGATCCGGCGACCAACACCTTTCTCGGCGAGGACTACGCGTTCTGCCAGCGCTGGGTCGACGGCTGCGGCGGCGAGATCTGGTGCGACATGTGGGCGAAGCTCGCCCACTGGGGCACACACGCCTATACCGGCGTGCTGTCCGAAGCGCTGACGGTGCGCCGGAAGCATCGGCGCACCCCGCGGGACAAGCCCAACGCGGCGTGAGCGCGGTCGCTCAGGCGCGCTCGGCGCCGTCGAGGAATGCCGCGATCCGCTCCTGGGTCGCGGCGTCCCATAGCAGCGGCGCGTGGCCCTCGTCCGCGACGGTGCAGGTCACCAGAGCCGGATGGCGCGCCTGCATCTCGGCCACGGTCGCGGCCGCGAGAATGTCAGACAGCGCCCCGTGGACGACCATCATCGGCACCGGAACCGGTTCGCGCTTCGCCATGGCATCGAACGCCGGCCACAGATCGGGCAGCGGCGCGTTCGGATCGAACGCCTTGAAGGCTTCCTCCAGCGCCGGATCGTAGTCGATCACCGGAACGCCACCCTCGTCGCGGTAGATCTGGCGGGCGTAGCGTTCCCATCCCGCCTCGTCGAGCGCCGGGAACAGCGCACCCTGTCCGGCCTTCAGGTCCGCGATGGCCGCCGGCCACGAACGCGGCAGCGGCTTGCCGATATAGCCGGCGATGCGCGCGAGCCCGGCCTTGTCGATCACGGGCCCGATATCGTTGAGCACCACGGCTCCGAGCAGCGCTGGCCGGGTCATCGCCAGCGTCATGATGACGAGGCCGCCGCGGGACGTGCCGATCAGAGCCGCCTCCGGAATGCCGAGATGGTCGAGCCCGAGCCCGACATCGTCCGCCTCCATCAGCGGCGTATAGGTCTCGACCGGCGCATGGGCCGAACGCCCCCGTCCGCGGAAGTCGAACGCGACCACCCGCCGGCCACGGCCAGCAAGAAAGCCGGCGAGGTCCGTGAAGTCCCGGCTGTTGCGCGTCACGCCCGGCAGGCAGACGACCGGCCGGCCCGCGGCCGGCCCGGACGGCAGCCACTCCTGGCCATAGAGCTCCAGCCCGTCGCGGCTCCGGTAAGTGAAGGGGCGGGGGGTGATGGCATCCATCGGCATGGCTCCGTTGTGTCGGTCGGGGTACGTCGCGGACAGGCGCAGGGGGCGCTTTCCGCCGGCGGAAAGGCCTGATCGTGCGGACCGGCTCAGGCCTTGGGCTTGCCGAGGCCGAGCGTTTCGGCCATCCGTACCAGATCGGCGAGGGACTTCGCGCCCATCTTCCGCATGACGTTGCCGCGATGGATCTTCACGGTGATTTCGCTCAGGCCGATTTCGGCCGCGACCTGCTTGTTCATCAGCCCCGTGGTGACGAGCCCCATGACTTCCTTCTCTCGGGCGGTGAGCGACTCGTAAAGCGACTGCACCCCGCTCACCGCGCTGTCCGTCTCCCGCTGGCGGCGGTCGAGGTCGATCGCGGCGGTCACGGCATCGAGCATGTCCTGATCGCGGAACGGCTTCGTCAGGAAGTCGATCGCCCCGGCCTTCATGGCCCTGACGGACATCGGAATGTCGCCATGCCCGGTCATGAACACGATCGGCATGCTGGTTCCGGCCCGCGCGAGCTGCTGCTGGAAATCGAGCCCGCTGACGCCCGGAAGCCGGATGTCGAGCACGAGACAGCGCGGCGCCTCGGGCAGGCGCGCCGCCGTCAGCTCCGCGGTCGAGGAAAACAGCTCGACCTTCAGTCCCACCGAGCGGAACAGGCTCCCCAGCGCATCGCGAAGGGCGGCGTCGTCATCGACGACGATGACGACCGGCTCGGAAGAGGAACGGACCGGCTGCGGGGCGATCATCGAGAGGGCTCCTTGGTCGCGGGAAGACAGATTCGGAAGCATGCGCCGCCCTCGTCGTTCGCCGAGGCCGATATGCTTCCGCCGTGGGCCTCGACGATCGAGCGGCAGATCGAGAGACCCATGCCCATGCCGTCGTGCTTGGTGGTGTAGAACGTCTTGAACAGCTGGCTCGCGTCGAC
>JAEZMP010000371.1 GCA_023442215.1 Pseudomonadota bacterium | reverse complement strand
TCGGGCCGGTATAGAGGTTGCCATCCTTGTCCGCGCTCACGGCGGCGATCAGCGCCACGTTCGGCGTCAGGTCGATGAAGTAGCGCGCGAACAGCTCAAGATAGGTGTGGACCGCGCCGAGCTCGATCTTTCCGCCGAACAGCATCGTCGCGATGCGCGCCGATTGCGGTCCGGAATAGGCGTAGTCGAGCCGCTTGGCGACGCCGCGGTCGAACAGGTCGAGATGTTCCGGCAGCACGACGCCGGACTGCACCATGTGCAGGTTGTTGACCTTGGCGAGGTCGACCGCGAGAAGCGCGGCAGCGAGGAGATCGGCCTGCTTCTGGTTGTCACCCTCAATGCACACCCGGTCGCCCGGGCGAACGACGGCTTCGAGCAGGCTCGTGGCATCTCCCGCGGCGACGATCTTGCCGTCCGCGAACCGTGCACCGGCGGCCATGCGGGCGTCGTGCGCCTCGCGGCCCTGTCGCCAGGCTGTCATGCTATTTTCCCCCTGCCCCCGTGCGTCCAATGCTCCTGCCGCTCGTCACGGGCTGCAGGAGCGTTGGACATCGGCCGTTGCCGGCCATGTTCCGGCGCGGTCGCGCCTGTCGTCCCAACGCGACGGACGCATCTTTGCATACAAGCCGGGGGAGCGCACAAGGCTCGAAAGACGCTTACGCCGGCCCGAGTTTATTTCGGGGTGGAGACGGCGTCGCCGAAGCTGCGCGCGGCCTGCGTGATCACCGCCGCGACCTGCTTCGGGTGGGACTCGTAGACGGAGTGGCTGGCGCCCGGGATCTCGGTCGTGCTGCTCTTGGCGCGCGCATAGTACCAGCGCTCCAGATCCGGGTTGATGATCTGGTCGTTGCCGGCGACCACGCCCCAGCTCGGCTTGGTCTTCCAGGCCGCCGCCGTCAGAGGCGTGGTGAAGACGCTCGCCGCGGCCAGCACCTGCGAGCGGGCGGTGAATTCCGCCTGCGGACGCGGCAGGTCCGGTGCGAACAGCTTGGGGAAGTCGGCGGGATTGAGGTAGGTGAAGCCGTCGGCGGTCTTCTCGACCGCGCCGGGCGTTTTGGCCAGGACACTTGGCGTCTTCCGGCCGAGCGCGCCTTCGTCTTCCCCAACATCCGGGGCGTGCGCGGCGACATAGACGAGCCCCACGACCTTCGGGTCCACGCCGGCCTCGGTGATCACCGAGCCGCCGTAGCTGTGGCCGACCAGGAGCACAGGACCGTTCTGGAGATCGATCACGCGCTTGGCGGCGGTCACGTCGGCCCCGAACGACGTTTCCGGCTCCTGCACCATGGTGACGTTGAAGCCTTCCTTCGTCAGGATGTCGTAGACCGGCTTCCAGCCGGAGGCGTCGACTTACGCGCCGTGGACCAGAACGATGTTCTGCAAGGGTGCGGCGACGGCAGGAACGACGGCCGAGGTCAGGGCGAGGGCGGCGGCGAAGGCGAGCGAGATGCTTTTGTTCTTCATGTTCAGCTCCATCGGTAAGAACTGACCCTTGTTTAGAACATCATGTCGTCGATATATTTCTATTTGAAGTGGTATTTTCTTCTTTGCACGCCTGTCGAGGATTTGCTTTGCACGTTTTCGCGGCTGAGTGAGGACGAGCGAAAGCAAGACACGGCCGTACGGCGCGGGCGGCACCCCAGGAGTGCCGCGCCAAGCCGAACAGCCGCCGAATCCGGACGAAAAAACGGGGAGGAAGCTCAGGTGCCGGCGACGAGGGCGCGGTCGATGCAGGCGATCATGGCGTCGCCTTCGAAGGGCTTGGCGAGGAAGCCCACCGCCCCTGCAGCCTCCGCCTGCTGACGGACACGGTCCTCGGGGAAGGCCGTGATGAAGATCAGCGGGGTGCGGTCGCCCTTTGCCCGCAGGACGTTCTGAAGCTCGATGCCCGTCATTCCGGGCATCTGCACATCGGTGATGACGCAGGCCGTGTTGCCGGCCCGCGGAGAGCGAAGAAATTCCTCCGCCGATGCGAACGTGCTCGTTGCGAAACCGAGAGAACGGACGAGGTTCTCGGTCGCCACGCGCACCGCCTCGTCGTCGTCGATAATCGTGATCATCGTGTTGTGGGTCACGTCGGACAATCCTTACAAGAAACCGAAGAGCGCCACCGATGAGTGTCTGGGCCTGAGCGTCGGCATGGATTCATTCTGCAACAGTCGGGCCGGGACAGGGAACTATACGCAGGTTTGTCCCTGCCCTGCCCGCCCGCCCGCTGTGCGTGCAGGCATAAGTCAGTTGCGGCGGCTGTTGGCGCAGCGCCACTGATGCGGCGTGTCGCCGACGAAGCGCTTGAAGACGGTGGTGAAATGCGCCTGCGTCTGGAACCCGACATCGAGGGCGATGCCAACCAGGCTTTCGGACGTGGTGGTCAGCAACTCCATCGCCCGCTCGATCCGCCGACGCAGAACAAACTCATGAGGGCGGATACCGGTTGCGAGACGGAACTGGGCGGCGAAGTGCATCCGGCTGAGGCCGGCGGCGGCCGCCATGTCGGCGAGCGTGACGGTCTCGGAGAGGTGCGCGTCGACATAGGCCTTCACACGGGCGAGCCGCCATTTCGGCAGGGCCGCCTTCGCGCGATGCTGCCGTGCAGGCGGTGCGGCCTTCTCGGCCTGCCCGGCGCGCATGCCGAGCATCCGCGTGACGATGGCGAGCCGAACGGCATCGGCATAGAGGCCGCCGAATTCGCGCCCGTCGCTCTCGGCTGCCTCCAGCGCGCGGGAGAGACGCTGAACGACCGGATCGCTCGCGGGCAGGCCCGACGCGGCGTCGTCGCCGTCCCGGATCAGACGGCCGAGATCCCGCATCACCGCGTCGGGCTCGCCGATCTCGAAGCGCAGCACGTGGCCGGACGATCCAGCCGCGCCGCGAACTTGGTCGCCGCCGACGGCATTGCCGGCGACGTGAATGCGGCCGTTATCCGGCTGCGAGCGGCCGGACACCGCGAGCGTCAGGCCCATGTGGTCCAGACGGACGGTGATTTGGGGCATTGCCGTGCCGCGATCAGCGGCCGCGATGTCGAAATCGTCCGCATCGGTGGCCGAACCCGGGGTGTCAAAGCCTGCGAGGCTGCGGGCCACGATCTCCCCGTCGACGGGGCGCTGCATAAGGTGTTCGATGGAGTTCCAGCGGAACGGCATGGGAGCGACCTCCTCGGCAGTCGGCGTTGATGTCCTGAGCCGGAGGGGGCGACCGGGAAGAGCAAGGTGTCCGCTGTTGTCCGGACCGGTCCGATCCGGTTGCCGGATCGATATCTTGCTGCTGTCCCGCTTCGCTCATCGCCGGCGGTGATGAGCCAAGAATAGCCATCGCGGCGCGCTGCTCCATTCTACCTGCGTTTGCTCGATCAACTCATGAGATGGGAGGGGGCATACCTTCGTATGACCGTTCGGCGACGCGCGCCGGTGCGGATCGGAAAAAGAGCGGATTCGCCGAAAGATCCGTCTGGTGCACTCGTGGTTGGCTCGCTGCCAGAAATTCATCCCTGGAGCGAGAGCGGCCATGAACACGATCGTTAAGCCCGCGGACCTCGACACGCGGCAACCGGTCTCCACCGCTCTGGCGCTGGCCGATGCCCCTGCCGAGCGCCCTGCCGAACCCTCTGCCACACCCCCTGCGTCCAGCGACGCAGCCGGCGCCAAGCCGCGCTTCGGGCTGGGGCGCCTTCTGCGCACCGCGGCGGCGATTGGCGCTTTCGGCGCGGCGGCCTTTTTCGGCTGGCAGTACTGGACGGTCTGGCGGGTCCAGCAATCGACCGACGACGCCTATGTCCAGGCCGATGTCGTTTTCATCGCGCCGAAGGTGGCCGGCTACCTGCACACCGTGAACGTCGAAGACAACCAGCCGGTCAAGGCCGGCGACGTCCTGGCGACCATCGATCCGCGCGACTATCAGGCGGCGGTGGACCAGGCGACGGCGGATGTCGCCGAGGCGAGCGCGACGATCGACAGCGACAAGGCGCAACTCCAGGAACAGCTTGCCGTGATCCAGGAAGCGCAGGCGACGATCACCTCCGATCAGGCCGCGGCAACCTTCGCCGATCTCAACGACAAGCGGTTCGGCACGCTGGCCCGCGACGGCTTCGGCACGCTGGAGAACGCCCAGCAGGCGGCTTCGCAGACGGCTCAGGCCACCGCCCAGATCGCCAGGGACAAGGCGGCCCTGCTCGCGGCTGAAAAGCAGGTCGACACCCTCGACGCGGCGATCGAGCAGGCGAAGGCGACGCTCGCCCACAACAGGGCCGTCCTCGACCAGGCGAAGCTGAACCTCGGCTACACGGTCCTGCGGGCGCCGGTGGACGGCGTCATCGGCGCCCGGACGCTGCGCGTCGGTCAGTACGTCCAGCCGGGCACCGACCTGCTCGCGGTCGTGCCGCTGCAGTCGACCTACATCGTCGCCAACTACAAGGAAACCCAGCTCGCCGGGGTGAAGCCCGGCCAGCCGGTCGGCATCGCCATCGATACCTTTCCCGGCGTTTCGGTGCGCGGCACGGTCGACAGCCTCGCGCCCGCGAGCGGCGAGGAGTTCGCCCTGCTGCCGCCCGACAATGCCACCGGCAACTTCACCAAGATCGTGCAGCGCATTCCCGTGAAGATCACCATCGACCGGACGGATCCCCTCGCCGGCCAGTTGCGGCCGGGCATGTCGGTGACGACCACCATCGAGGTCGGCGGCTCTCCGTCGACCGCTGCCGCCCCTCACAACGGCTGAACAGAGGGAGGATGCAATGCCCGCGACCCTTGCACAGCCCGGCACCGCCATCGAGCGGGCGAGCCTCCGGACCTGGATTTCCGTCCTCGGCTGCATGCTCGGCGCGCTGATCGCGGTGCTGGACATCCAGATCACCAACTCCTCGCTGCCGAACATCGAGGGCGGAATCGGCACCGGCGTCGACAACGGCACCTGGATCTCGACCTCGTACCTGATCGGCGAGATCATCATGATCCCGCTGACCGACTTCTTCAGCCGCACATTCAGCTTCCGCCGCTTCCTGTTGGGATCGCTGGTCCTGTTTCTCGTCTGCTCGGTCGCCTGTGCCTTCGCCACCAATCTCGCCCAGATGATCGTGACACGCGGCCTGCAGGGCTTCTTCGGCGGCTGTCTCATCCCACTGGCCTTCACCATCGTGCTGACCAAGCTGCCGCGGCACCAGCAGCCGATCGGCCTGGCGATCTTCGCCACGACGGCGACGTTCGGCCCCTCCATCGGCCCGACCATCGGCGGCTATCTCACCGAGCACTATGGCTGGCAGTACATCTTCTTCATCAATCTCATCCCGGGAGCGGCAATGCTCGCGGTGCTGATCCCGACGCTCGAGCGGACGAAGACGCAGCTTCATCTGCTGAAGCAAGGCGACTGGTACGGCATCGCCTTCATGACGGTGGGGCTCGCCTGCCTCCAGACCGTGCTCGACGAAGGCAACAAGGACGACTGGTTCGGCTCGCCGTTCATCGTCCACCTCTCCATCGTGGCGGCGGTGTGCCTCACCGTGTTCGTCGTCATCGAACTCCATATCGAGCGCCCGCTGGTGCAGCTGCGGCTGCTGCTGCGCCGGAATTTCGGCCTTGGCACCGTCGCCAACGTGCTGGTCGGGTTCGCGCTGTTCGGCTCCGTCTACGTGCTGCCGGCCTATCTCGACGAGGTGCAGGGCTATAACGCCGAACAGATCGGCGTGGTGCTCGCGTGGGTCGGGCTGCCGCAGCTGTTCATCATTCCGTTCATGCCGGTGCTGATGAAGCGGTTCGACGCGCGCCTGCTCGTGATCGCCGGCCTCGCGATCTTCGCGGCGAGCTGCTTCATGAACACGCATCTGAGCTTCGATGTCGGCGGACAGCAGCTGACCATGACGAACGTCGTGCGTGCGCTGGGGCAGGCCATGGTGCTGTCGCCGCTCGCGAGCATCACGATGGCGGGTATGCCGCCCGCGGAGGCCGGCCAGGCCTCGGGGCTCTTCAACATGATGCGCAGCCTCGGCGGCGCTGTCGGAACCGCCGCGCTCGCGACCGTCATCACCAAGCGCGAGCAGTTCCACTCCAACATCGTCGGCCAGTCGGTCACGCCATTCGGAGAGACCACGCGCGGCTTCCTGTCGAGCCTGCAGGACTATTATCTCGCCCACGGCATGACCGACCCGGCGAAGGCCCATCATCAGGCCGAGATCCTGCTCGGCTCGCTCGTCGAGCGGCAGGCGCTGATCATGGCGTTCTCGGATACGTTCTTCGTGCTCGGCGCCATCCTGATCGCCGCCGCGGCCGCGGTTGCGCTCACCGGCCGGCCGGGCCTGTCCGCACGATGACGGGTGGCGGGAGCGGACGGTGTGGCAGAAGCCGCCTTCATGCGCGCGAAACGGGTGCAAACTTGGGAGAGCGCTGGTATGTGAGGACCTTACCCAGCGCATGGAAACCCGGCTCGCCGGTCGCGGCGGACGGAGGCGGAGGGCTGGAGCGGGGGACGATGTTCACGGATTCTCAGACGTCGGCGGCCTTGCGGTCGTCCCTGGCGCCTTGTGCGGCCGTGTGCCTCGCCGCGGCGATCTTTCTCATCGACACGCTCACGCCCTTCGACGTGGCGATCGCCGTGCTCTATGTCGCGGTGGTGATGCTGTGCGCGACGTTTCTGGACAGGCGGCGGCTGCTCGGCGTCGGCACGTTGTGCGTGGTTCTCTCTGTCGTCAGCTTCGTGATCACCCACAGCAGCGAATACAACCTGCCGGCGATCATTCGGTGCGGGGTGGCCATCTCCGCCATCGTCATCACGACGTTCCTCTCGCTGAAGAACCAGGAATCCAACGCCGCGCTCGAGGCGCAGGCGGAACTGCTCGACCTCACCCACGACGCCATCTTCGTGCGCGATGCAGACGACGTGATCACCTACTGGAACAGCGGCGCCGAGGAACTCTACGGCTGGCCGCGCCGGGATGCCGTCGGGCGGAAGGCCGCCGACCTCCTGAAGACGGTGTTCCCGCGCCCGGTGGAGGACATCCGCGCGGCGCCCGTCGACGAGCATCGCTGGGAAGGCGAACTGATCCACACCCGGCGCGACGGAACCCGCCTCGTGGTCATCAGCCGCTGGTCGCTGAAGCTCGACGACCGCGGCCGCCCGGCCGCGACGATGGAAACCAACAACGACATCACCGAATATCGCCGCGCCGAGGACGACCTGCACAAGGCGCAGTCCGAACTTGCCCATGTCACCCGTCTCACCACCCTCGGCGAACTGACGGCCTCCATCGCCCACGAGGTCAACCAGCCGCTCGCCGCGACGGTGACCAACGGCGAGGCCTGCCTGCGCTGGCTCGGCCGCCCGGTACCCGATCTCGCCGAAGCGCGGGCATCGGTGGAGCGCATGATCGTCAACGCCCGCCGGGCCAGCGACGTGATCGCACGGCTTCGGGCGCTGTCGCGCCGGGACGATCCGGTCCACATGCCGCTGCAGATCAACGACACGGTCGAGGAAGCCCTGCTTCTCGTCGAGCGCGAACTTTCCAATCACCACATTGCGATGGCGCTGGATCTTGACCCGTCGCTTCCGGAAGTGGTCGGCGATCGGGTACAGCTGCAGCAGGTCGTCATCAACCTCGTGGTGAACGCGATCCAGGCGATGGATTCGATGCCGGAGGAAGGCCGGAAGCTGCGCATCCTCACGCGGCGGAGAGACGACGATGCCTGCGAACGCCCGATTCATATCGAAGTACGCGACAGCGGGACCGGATTCGTCGGCGTCGACGCGAGCCAGCTGTTCAAGACGTTCTACACCACCAAGCACGACGGCATGGGCATGGGTCTCT
>JAEZMP010000300.1 GCA_023442215.1 Pseudomonadota bacterium | reverse complement strand
GAATAAATGGGAGTCAATCGCGAATGTTATTATGGTACTCATGTTTCATACAAAGGCATATTGCATGAATTATGCTAAACTGGAGTGTATAGAGGGCAAAACTAATATGGCTCTAAAGATGATGAGTATCCACCAAGAGTTGCGTCGTTCATGGAATGAATGGGTAAAGTTTTTCGATAAAATTGATGATCCCTATTTAAGTAAAATATTTTCTGATATTATTCGGAGCCATGAAATGGAGAGTTTCTTATGTGACAACTAGAAAAAATGAGTTTTAATTGATATTTGCAAAGTATATTATGATGATTTTAGTTCGGAATACATTTTAGAGGATCACGAAGTCGTGCCGATCCTTCGTCGTCGGCCTCGCAGCTTCGAACGAACGCCTTTCCGATGCCGCCTTGGCATGGCGCGTCGACTGGGCCATGATGCTCTCATGAAGGCTGCAGACCGAACCACCGGTATCGCGCTTCCACGTTCCTGACGTGAGAAGCTGGGGCGGGCGACCGAGAGGATCGCCTGTCGGCGTTTGCCCGTAACAGATCGGGCGAACCGTCGCCGCGCGCGCGGCTTGCCAACCTTCGGTTTATCTCATGCATAACGTTTTCGAGAGCCCGTTCAAGGGCATCACCCTCGATCGCCTCGTGACCAATCCCAACATCCGGGTCGGGCGGTACAGCTACTATTCCGGCTACTATCACGGACATGGCTTCGACGACTGCGCCCGCTTCCTTCTGCCTGACGAGGGCGTCGACAAGCTCATCATCGGGTCGTTCTGTTCGATCGGCTCGGGCGCGGCCTTCATCATGGCCGGGAACCAAGGCCATCGGAGCGACTGGGTCAGCACCTTTCCGTTCTTCTGGATGCCGGACGTGCCGGCCTTCGCCGGAGCGGAGAACGGATACGAACCGGCTGGCGACACGGTCATCGGCAATGATGTCTGGATAGGCTCCGAGGCTATCGTCATGCCTGGGGTCACGATTGGAGACGGTGCGGTCATCGGAACGCGAGCGCTCGTGACGAAGGACATCGAGCCCTACGCCATCGTTGGCGGCAACCCCGCAAGGATTATCCGGAAGCGGTTCGGCGAAGCGGACATCGCCAGACTTCTCGAGCTTCGCTGGTGGGACTGGAGCGACGAAGAGCTGCGACGTGCCATGCCCGTTCTTACCAGTGGGGACATTTCGTCCCTACACCATCACTGGCGATCGGTTGTGGCACCTGGATCGTAAGACAAGGCTTGAGAGGCTGCTTCTGCCCGCCCCGCGTCGAAAGCCGGGCGGGCAGTCTTCCACCACGGTCCGGACGGCGGCATCGACCCGACTGATGCCCGGGAATGATTGCCTGGGCATCGTCGACGAAGGTCTCTGTTGCGCCCGCCCGCGGTTGAGGCATGAATCGGGAGCGCTTCGGACGAGCCCGGATGAAGAAGGATTTCCCATGGGGCGTTCCCCTTGCCTCGCCTGTATCCAGCCGACCGGAAGGGGTTGAGCCATGGCCGCACCGCACCGGACGGGTCTCAGCCGGCTGATCGTGGGCCTCGTCCTCGCCAGCCGCTGGGCCATGGTGCCGCTCTTTCTGGGCCTCATCGTCGGCCTGGGACTTCTCGTGGTCGCCTTCTTCATCCAGTTGTGGCAGTTCGCGGCGAGCCTCTTCAGCATGAACGGCACAGAGGTGATCATGGGCGTGCTGACGCTCATGGACCTTGCCCTGGTCGGCGGCCTGCTGGTGATCGTGATCCAGTCCGGCTACGAGAACTTCGTCGAGAAGATCGACCGCAAGGGAGCCCCGGAGTCTCCTGCCTGGATGACGAGCATCAGCTTCTCCGGACTGAAGCTGAAATTGTTCGCCTCGCTCATGGCCATCACCGCGATCACCTTGCTGAAGGCACTGATGCGGCTGGAGATCGCGGTCAGCGAGACGCAGGTGAAGTGGCTGGTGGTGGCGAGCGTGATCTTCATCATCGCCTATGCCGTGCTCGCCGTTACGGACCGGTTTGCGAGAAATCCCGTCGAAGACGAGTGAGGAGCGCGCCCGGCCGGATCGCGACGGGTGTGCCCGGGGAAGTGGTGCGCTCGGGGAGCGACCTTGGCCGTCGCGTCCTAGACGATAGTCGCGTCGCGCCGTCCCGGAAGGCGCGCTAGAGCATATCCGGCCGGATGGAAGCGGTCGGGACGGGCGGTGGCCAAGTGGCGGGGGCCGCTTCTAATTCTCGAAGGTCTGATTATTCCATCCGACCGCACCGCGTTCCGGGTACTCTGCCGCATTGCGGTGTTCGCGGGGCGGTACAATCATGCGTTGCTTCCTCGTCGCGTCTGCCGGGCGTTGCCGCAAGGTGGCCGGGCGAACGAGGACCAGACTGCCGTCGACCGGGACACCGTCGCGGCTTTGCTCGAAAGGAATGTCCGTGTCGGCAGTTGGGGGTGGGACGAGGACGGCAGCGACGCGACGGTTTGGCCGGCGCGCAGCCCTTGCGACGGTGCTGGCGCTCGCGGCGTCCGTCTTCCTAACGGGGTGCAGCCGCGAGGAGCAATCTGCCGCCCCGCAGGTTCGCCCCGTGCGAACCATCGTCGCCGAGAGCCGTGCCGGTGGGCAGGGCGTCTCGCTGACCGGACATATCGAGGCGAAGAACGAGGCGAGCTACGCCTTCCGCATCGGCGGACGCATCGTCGACCGGCTCGTCAATGTCGGCGACAGCGTGGCGCCGGGCCAGGTGCTCGCCCGGCTTGATCCGCAGAACGAGCAGAATGCGCTGCGTTCGGCACAGGCTGCCGTCAATGCCGCGCAGTCCCAGGTGAGCCTCACCCGCAACGCCTATGACCGCCAGCGGCAGCTTCTGGAGCGCGGCTTCACGCCCCGGTCCCAGTACGAGCAGGCCGAGCAGGCCTACAAGGCCGCGCAGTCCGCTCTCGACGACGCTTCCGCCCAGCTCAAGATCGCCCAGGACCGGCTCGACTTCACCGAACTCAAGGCGGATGCGGCCGGGACCGTCACCGCCCGCCGCGCCGAGCCCGGCGAGGTGGTGCAGGCCGGCCAGCCGATCGTGCAGGTCGCCCGGCAGGACGGCCGCGACGCGGTGTTCGACGTGCCGGCGCAACTGCTGCGCACGCTGCCCGCCGATCCCGAGGTGACGGTGACGCTGACGGATGCGCCGGCCATCAGGACCGTCGGCCATGTGCGCGAGGTCGCCCCGCAGGCGGATCCGGTGACGCGGACCTTCGCCGTGCGGGTCGGACTGGTCGACCCGCCGCCGGGGATGCGGCTCGGTTCCACGGTGACTGGCCGTGTCGACATCGACAGCGGCCCTGTGATCGAGATTCCGGCGACCGCGCTCACCCGCGTCGGCGATGCGCCGGCCGTCTGGCTGGTGGATCCGGCCTCCGAAACGGTCGCGCTGCACAACATCGAGGTCCTGCGGTTCACGCCGTCGTCGGTCGTCGTCTACGAAGGGCTGAAGCCCGGCGACATCGTGGTGACGGCCGGCGTGCAGGCCCTGCATCCGGGTCAGAAGGTCCGCCTGCTCGGGGGCGGCCAGTGAACGGCTTCAACCTCTCGCAGTGGGCGCTGCGCAACCGGCAGCTCGTCGTCTATTTCATGATCGTGGCGGTCGGCGCCGGCCTGTTCGCGTATCAGAAGCTCGGCCGCGCGGAAGACCCGAGCTTCGTCATCAAGACGATGGTGGTGCAGGCGCGCTGGCCCGGAGCCACCGTCGAGCAGACCCTCAACCAGGTGACCGAGCGGCTCGAACGCACGCTCCAGGAAACGCCGAAGCTCGATTTCCTGCGCTCCTATACCAGCGCTGGACAGGCGACCATCTTCGTCAACCTGCTCGGCTCGGCCACCGCCGACGAGGTGCCGGACATTTGGTACCACGTGCGCAAGAGCATCGGCGACATCAGCCACACCCTGCCGCAGGGCGTGATCGGGCCGGGCTTCAACGACGAATTCGGCGACACGTTCGGCATCATCTACGGCTTCACGGCGGACGGCTTCACCCACCGCGAGCTCAGGGACTATGTGGAGGATATCCGCTCGAAGCTCCTGAACCTGCCGGACGTCAGCAAGATCGAGATGCTGGGCGCCCAGGACGAGCGCATCTATATCGAGTTCTCGATGCAGGAACTGGCGAGCCTCGGCATCAGCCGGCAGGCGATCGTCGCGGCGTTGCAGGCTCAAAACCTCGTCAGTCCCGCCGGGACCATCGAGACGGGGCAGGAAGTGCTCTCGCTGCGCGTCTCCGGGGCCTTCAATTCCGAGCAGGACATCGCCAACGTCAACCTCGTCTTCAACGGGCGGATGCTGCGGCTTGCCGACATCGCGAGCGTCCATCGCGGCTATGCCGATCCGCCGCAGCCGATGTTTCAGGTGAATGGCGTGCCGGCGATCGGCCTCGCTATCGCCATGCGCGACGGTGGCGATATTCTTGCGCTCGGCAGGAACCTCAAGGACGAGGTCGCCCGCATCACCGCAGACCTGCCGGTCGGGATAGAGCCGCACCTCGTCGCCGATCAGGCTGTGACGGTGCACGACGCCATCGACGAGTTCATGACCTCGCTGGTGCAGGCGGTGCTCATCATCCTCGTCGTCAGCTTCGTCAGCCTCGGCGTCCGGGCCGGAGCGGTGGTCGCGCTGTCGATTCCGCTGACGCTCGCGGTGGTGTTCGCGGTCATGCAGGTCGTCCACATCGACATGCAGCGCATCTCGCTCGGCGCGCTGATCATCGCGCTGGCGCTGATGGTCGACGACGCCATGACGACGACCGACGCCATGCTGACGCGGCTCGCCGCCGGCGACAGCAAGACCGCGGCGGCGGGCTTCGCCTTCCGCACCTACGCCTTCGCGATGCTGGCCGGCACGCTCGTCACCATCGCCGGCTTCGTGCCCGTCGGGTTCGCGGCGAGCTCGGCCGGCGAATACACCTTCTCCCTGTTCGCGGTCGTCGCCATCGCGCTCCTCGTCTCCTGGCTGGTGGCGGTGCTGTTCGCCCCGCTACTCGGCATCACCGTGCTGAAATCGCCCCCGCAGAAAGCCCCGGGAAAAGCGGTCGCCGGGGAGGCGCCCGCTGGCGGCGTGATCGGGCTCTACCGCCGGTTCCTGGTGGCGTGCCTCAAGGCGCGCTACCTCACGATCGGGCTCGCGGCCGCGGCGTTCGTCGCATCCGTGCTGGCGCTGCCCCTGATCCCGCGCCAGTTCTTTCCCTCGTCCGACCGGCCGGAACTGCTGGTGGATCTGCAATTGCCCCAGAATGCCTCGACCTATGCCAGCGAGGCCGTGGTCGACCGGTTCGAGGGCTTCCTCAAGGACGATCCGGACATCGACCGATACTCGACCTATATCGGCCGTGGCGCGATCCGGTTCTATCTGCCGCTCGACGTCAAGCTGCCCAATCCGTTCTTCAGCCAGCTCGTGATCGTGGCCAAGGACGTGGAGGGCAGGGAGCGCCTCCGTGCCAGGCTGGAGAAGGTGCTCGCGGAGGACTTCCCGAGCCTCGTCGCCCGCATCTCGCCGCTCGAACTCGGCCCCCCGGTCGGCTGGCCGATCCAGTATCGCGTCAGCGGGCCCGACATCGAGAAGGTGCGCGAGATCGCCCTCCAGCTCGGGTCCGTCATCGCCTCCGATCCGAAGGCGGAGAAGATCAACTACGACTGGTTCGAGCCCACGCGCGAGGTGCGCATCAAGGTCGACCAGGATCAGGCCCGGCTGCTGGGCCTGTCGACCTCGGCACTTGCCGGCGTGCTCAACACCGTCATGACGGGCACGCCAATCACCCAGGTCCGCGACGGCATCTATCTCGTCAACGTCGTGGCGCGGGCGACCGACGAGGAACGCGTCTCGCTCGCCACGCTCGCCACCCTGCAGGTGCCGCTCCCATCCGGCCGCACAGTGCCGCTCAGCCAGCTCGCGACGTTCGAATACGAGCAGGACTATCCGGTGGTCTGGCGGCGCGACCGCGTTCCGACATTGACGGTGCAGGCGGACGTCGTGCGCGGCGAACTGCCGGAGACGGTGGTGACGGCGCTCGCACCCGAAGTGGAGAAGCTGAACGCGACCCTGCCCGCGCCCTATCGCATCGTCGTCGGTGGCACCGTCGAGGAAAGCGCCAAATCGCAGGCCTCCGTGATCGCGGTCGTGCCGGCGATGCTCCTCATCATGTTCACGGTGCTGATGTTCCAGCTGCGCACCTTCAACCGCCTCGTGCTGGTGCTGTCGGTCGCCCCGCTCGGCCTGATCGGGGTGGTCGGGGCGCTGCTGCTCTCCGGCCGCCCGCTCGGCTTCGTGGCGATCCTCGGCGTGCTCGCACTGATCGGTATGATCACCAAGAACGCCGTCATTCTGATCGGCCAGATCGAGGCCGAGCGGGCCGGCGGCGCCAAAGTGTGGGACGCCGTCGTCTCGGCATCGAGCTCGCGGTTCCGTCCGATCATGCTCACCGCGGTCTCCACCGTGCTCGGCATGATCCCGATCGCGCCGAC
>JAEZMP010000227.1 GCA_023442215.1 Pseudomonadota bacterium | reverse complement strand
CAACGGCGCCCCGCGGCATCATCGAACACCACCCGGCCTTCGCCGCGTTCATATAGCGGTGGTCGTCTCTCCGTCGCGAGGCCGGTCAGCGCTCCTCGCGCTTCGCCTCCTGCCAGAGCGCTTCCATCTCGTCCAGGCTCGCCTGCGCGGGCGTCTCATTTCGCGCTTCAAGAGCGCGTTCGATGTAGTTGAAGCGACGCCGGAATTTCTCGTTCGTGCTTCGCAGCGCGGCCTCGGGATCGGCCTTCAGATGCCGAGCCAGGTTCGCGAGGCCGAACAGCACGTCGCCCAGTTCGGCGGCCGTTTCCGCGTCGCGGCCGGCATCGATCTCGGCTTCCAGCTCGTCGATCTCCTCGCGGATCTTGGCGAGCACGAGACGCGGATTATCCCAATCGAATCCGACTGTTGCGGCCTTGTCCTGAAGCTTGACGGCCCGGGTCAGGCCGGGCAGGGCGGCCGGAATGCCGTCGAGCAGGCTGCTGTGCTCCGGCGCCAGCCCGCGCTCGGCACGCCGGGCGGCGCGCGCGGCCTTCTCCTGCGCCTTGATCGCCTCCCATTGTCCCTTGGCCAGGGTCGACGTCTGCGCAGCAGCCTCCCCGAACACATGGGGATGCCGGCGGATCATCTTGGTCGTGATGGCCTCCACCACGTCCGGGAATGCGAACTGTCCCGCTTCCTCGGCGATGCGGGCATGGAACACGACCTGAAGCAGCAGGTCGCCGAGTTCGTCGCAGAGGTCGTCGATGTCGCCGCGCGCGATCGCATCGGCCACCTCGTGAGCTTCCTCGATGGTATAGGGCGCGATGGTCTCGAAGGTCTGCACCACGTCCCACGGGCAGCCGCGCTCCGGCTCGCGCAGCCGCGCCATGATTGTGAGAAGGTCGGCAATGTCCCGGCCGGCCTTGACGGCATCGGGAGACGGCTGTTCCTCGGCCGGCGGCACGGACACGGAAGACGGACGCGGCACGGAGGTCATGGCAATCTTTCCCGGGCGTTTGGGCGTTCCGCGAAGCGCGGCGTTTGCCGGCGGCGTCTGTGAACCGCGACGAGGCCGCGGCATCGGCCGCCGACTCGCGTGAGATTAGAGCACCGCGCCGCCCATCGGAACGGCCGGCTCGCGCGAAAGCGTGACCGGTTCCTCGACGGCGGCAGGCGGTTTGTGTCCCAGCATCAGGCGGCGAGGCGACAGGCGTCCTTGCAGCCGGCCCGGGAGTGCCGGTCAAATCCTTGATCTTACGCTGTAATTCGCAGGAGCCACGTCATCCGCCCGGCCATGATTCCGAGTCGGATAATCAGCATTATGGAACGGGGAGTTGGGCGCCCTGCCAGCCGGAGCCTATTCCACTCCGATCGATCCAATCCGAATGGCAACGATATCTTCAAGCTTCGGCGATCTTCCGCCGACGGGATGATTCCATCCGATCGGGAAACGCCTTAGGCGCCCGGCGTCTCCGCGTGTTCGCGCGGCGGGTGTCCTGGCGCCGCGATCCGGTCCGGCTCGACGATCACCGTCGGCCCGAACACCGTGCCGAACGCCGCCCGCAGGTTCGCATCGACATCGTGCATGGTCACCGGAAGCCCGAGATCGACGAGGCTCGTCACGCCGTGCTCGTTCACGCCGCACGGCACGATGCCGCCGAAATGGTCGAGCTCCGGCTCGACATTGAGCGAGATGCCGTGGAACGACACCCAGCGGCGCACGCGGATGCCGATCGCGGCGATCTTGTCCTCGGCGGTCTCGCCCTTGTCGGGACGGCGCACCCACACGCCGACGCGGTCCTCACGGCGTTCGCCGCGAACGTTGAACTGCCAGAGCGTGTCGATCAGCCAGGCTTCCAGCGCGGCGATGAAGGCGCGCAGGTCGCGCTTGCGACGCCCGAGATCCAGCATCACATAGGCCACGCGCTGGCCGGGTCCGTGATAGGTGTACTGGCCGCCACGGCCACTATCGAACACCGGAAACCGGTCGGGATCGATCAGGTCGGCGGGATCGGCGCTGGTGCCGGCGGTGTAGAGCGGCGGATGCTCCACGAGCCAGACGCGCTCGGCCGCCTGTCCCGCGGCGATCGCGGCGGCCCGCGCCTCCATCTCGGCCACCGCCTCGGCATAGCCGACCGGCCGGTCCTCGACCACCCATTCCACCGGCGGCGAGCCGGCAGCCGGCAGGAAACGGCCATCGAGGGAATCGCGGCTCCCCGTCATCGGCGGCACTCCATCCGCTGGATGCGGCTGCGGTGGCGGCAGGGCAAGGAGATCATCGAACGACCAATCCGTTCACATCGACCCGCGCCGCAACCGGAAGCGGTGCCGGATGGGCATGGGCGGCTGTTTTGATGTCCTATAAATCGTGCTTCGCCGATCCGCCGCAAGTCCCCGAAGCAAGTCCCTGAAGCAAGTCCCTGCCGCAAGTATCGTCCGGCCCGAAGCCGGGATCATCGCCGCAGGACGACAAGATAGCCACCGACCGGAACGCCGCGATCGCGGCGCAGGTCGGCTTCCTCGAGGCTTGAGATCGCGAAGCCCGCCTGTCCGGCGGTGGCCTCCAGATAGCCGCGGCTATGGGCGAAGCGCATCGAGTCCCGCAGCGTCCAGCCGCTGCCTGCATCCTCGCCGCGCTCGACGGAGAAGGCGAACAGCCCGCCCTGCCCCATGCGCGCGGCCGCGGCCTCGAACACCGGCGCGAGATTGC
>JAEZMP010000213.1 GCA_023442215.1 Pseudomonadota bacterium | reverse complement strand
AATGCGGGCGCTGAAGGCCCTCGGCGTGGTCGTGCTCGCCCCGTTCGTGCTCACGCTCGTCTATTGGGTGGTGCCGCCGGTCTCCACGCTCATGCTGGCGCGCTGGGTGACGTTCCAGCCGGTGACGAGGGACTGGGTCTCGTTCGACGAAATCGCGCCGGCCGCGGTGCGCGCGGTGGTCGTGTCGGAAGACGCGCGGCTCTGCCTGCACTATGGCGTCGATACCATCGAGTTCGACAAGGTGGTGGACGCCTACATGGACGGCCGCCGCACGCGCGGGGCCAGCACCATCCCGATGCAGGTCGCCAAGAACCTGTTTCTCTGGCCGGGCAGGGACGTGATCCGCAAGGGGCTCGAAGTCCCGCTGGCGCTGTGGATCGATCTCGTCCTGCCGAAGCGGCGGATCGTCGAGATCTACATGAACATCGCCGAATGGGGGCCGGACGGCGAGTTTGGCATCCAGGCGGGCGCCGAGCGCGCCTTCGGCCGGGATGCCGCGAAGCTAACCGCGCGCCAGGGCGCGCTGATGGCGGCGGTGCTGCCGAACCCGGTCCGGCGCGATGCCGGCAAGCCGTCCCGTACGGTCTCCTCGCGGGCGGCGACCGTCGCCAGCCTCGCCGCGCGCTCCGGCGGCACGCTCGGGTGCCTGTTTCCCGACGGCTGACGTCTGTCGGGATCGGTGGCGCAAAGCCACTGGTCAAGTGCGAGAGATGTCTGTATAAGGCCGCCACATTCCCATAAGGGCTGTGGACGCGACGCGCCGTTGCGACGACGAACGGCGGACGGTGCGTGTCGACACCGGAGAGACGACGATGGCTGTTCCGAAGAGAAAAACCTCGCGCATGAAGCGCGGTTTCCGCCGTTCCGCCGACGCGCTGAAGGCCCCGACCTATGTCGAAGACAAGGACTCGGGCGAACTGCGCCGTCCGCATCATATCGATCTGAAGACCGGCATGTATCGCGGCCGCCAGATCCTGACGCCGAAGGCCGAAGCCTGAGGCTCTGATCGGCCCGCGTGACCGTTCTGCGGTCGCGTGCCCGGCGGATTTCAGCAAAAAGCGCGTTCGGATCGACCTCCGGACGCGCTTTTTTGTCGTTGCGCGGTATCGCACGGGCATGGCTGCACTGCCGGTGCGGATGAGAGCAGGCGCTGCGGACCGAGGGGCTGATCCTTGCCCTTGAGGCCTGCGACGGATCGGAACCCGCTTCGGGTCCGGTCTCCGCCGTCTTTTACCTGCATCATTCCGTCCCGTTGGAATTGCGCGCCGGACGAGGCAGAACGGTAGACGGCTGAATTCGCGCGGGGGCTGGGAACCGCAGCGCGGTTCCGCGCCGCCCATATCTGGACCGTGCTTCGGAAAGCGCGTCCGCCGGCCCGCTCCCGCCTTCCCGTCGAGCGGATTCGCGGCCGGTGTGCGGTCCACTGCGCCCGAAGGACCGTGGTCCTGGGCGTTCGACCTTGCGGCCAGCGCCCATGGCCGCCATCTCTCCCTGCGGCCGTCTTGAAGACGCCGTTCTTTTGGGGCGTCGTCCCGGCGCTTCCGTTTCGATCGAGGTGCCGATGACGTTCCGCCTTCACCGCGGCGACCTGCCGGATCTGTCGAATTATGGCTCGTCCGTCGCCATCGACACCGAGACGCTGGGGCTCAATCCCCATCGCGACCGGCTGTGCGTGGTGCAGCTTTCGCCGGGCGACGGCACGGCGGACATCGTGCAGATCGCGCGCGGCCAGCGCGAGGCGCCGAATCTCACGCGCCTGCTCGCCGATCCGTTGGTGACCAAGATCTTCCATTTCGCCCGTTTCGATCTCGCCATCCTCTACGAGACCTTCGGGGTGATGGCGACGCCGGTGTTTTGCACCAAGATCGCCTCCCGGCTGGTGCGCACCTATACCGACCGGCACGGCCTGAAGGATCTGGCGCGCGAGCTGATCGGCGTCGACCTTTCGAAGCAGCAGCAGAGTTCGGACTGGGCGGCCGAGACGCTGAGCGACGCCCAGGTGGCCTACGCCGCCTCCGACGTGCTCTATCTCCACGCGCTCAAGGGCAAGCTGGAGACCATGCTGGCGCGGGAAGATCGTGCCGATCTCGCCCGTGCCTGCTACGAGTTCCTGCCGGCGCGCGTCCGGCTCGACCTTGCCGGGTGGCCGGAAGTCGATATCCTTGCGCATTCTTGACGCGGCCGGCCTCAGGCGCGGGCCGGCGATCTGGATAGCAGCGGGGATCAGTTGGGGCAGGCCGCACCCGAAGCGGAGCGTCGGGCAGGCCGATCGGGGCGGGTATCGTCGAGCAAACGTTAGCGGGCATGAGAAGCAGCGAGAGATCCAGGATGCCGGCCGGTAGCGGATCGGGGCCGCGTGTGGACGTCCGGGACAGGGGTGTCCCCGGCGCCGACGATGTCGCCTACCCCGACGATACGGTGCGCTCGCCGCGCCAGCGGTCCGTCGGCTCCAGCACGGACGCGAGCCGCGCCCGGGCGCGTGCCGCCGCGGTCGGCCACAGTCGGCGCGTGCGGCTTCTGCGCATCGCGCTGCCGGTGATCGCCGCCGTGATCCTCCTGGTGTTCGGCGGCATCACGCTCGTGCGTTCCCTGGTTCCGGGTCTCGACATCAGCGCGCTGTCGCTCTCGTCCGAGGGCATCGTGATGGAGCATCCGCGGCTCTCGGGTCACGGGCCGGACCGCTCTTACGAGATCACCGCCGACCGCGCCATCCAGAGCCTCACCGATCCGAACCGAATCGATCTCGTGAAGATTTCCGCCGTCATCACCATGCGGGACGGCAAGGTCGTGAACGTGTCCGCCGACAAGGGCATCTTCGACAACGGCAAGGAAATCCTGAAGCTCCGCGACAATATCCGCTTCAAGTCCACGGCCGGCGAGGACGGCGTCATGTCGAGCGCCGACATCGACCTTAAATCCGGCGACATGACCACGGAAACGCCGCTGCAGATCAAGTCGCAGACATTTTCGATCAAGGCGGGCGGCGGCGAGAGCGCCAAGAACGGCGACAGCCTGGTGTTCCGCGGCGGCGTCCACGTCACCATCGACAGCAAAGCGGAATCGACGTCATCTGCATCGAAGCCGTCCGACACCGCGCCGGGCGCGGCGGTCTCGCCTTCCGCGCCGGCGCCGGCTACCGTCCCCGCTACCAATCCTGCCGTGGCCCCGTCCCCGGGCGCCCCTTCAACGGAGAGCCGTCCATGACCGCCATGCTCCCCATGATCGCCGCGCGGCGGTTCGCATCCCGCGCGCCCCTCTCCGGTCGCGCCCGCTCGGCCGCCGGTGCATGGGGCCTTGCCGCGGTGCTCGCGCTGGCGCTAGCGGGACCGGCCGAGGCGCAGACGACACCGGCCCCCGCGGCGGCCGGGAACGGAGCCGGCGGAAGCGAAACGCCGTTCAGCGGCTTCGGCGGCGGCGGCAAGGGGCCGATCGCCATCGAATCGAACGAACTCGAGGTGCACGACAAGCAGGGCATCGCGATCTTCACCGGCAACGTCATCGCCAAGCAGGCGGAAAGCACGCTGCAGGCCGAGAAGCTCGTCGTGCACTATGTCCAGGGCGGGCAGCAGGCGGCGGGCGGCGCCGCGCCGGCAGCAGCACCGGCACCTGCCGCAACCCCCGCGGCTTCCGGTCAGGCGATGAGCGGCGCGGGCGGCCAGCAGATCGAGAAGCTGGAGGCCACCGGGAAGGTGCTCCTGACCGACAAGGACCAGACCGCCTCCGGCGACGCGGCCGTCTACGAGGCGAAGTCCGACACCATGGTGATGACCGGCAACGTCGTCCTCACCCAGAACGGCAACGTGGTGAAGGGCAACCGGCTCGTGGTGAATCTCACGACCGGCGAGGCGAAGGTTTTCGCCAACAAGCGCGTTCAGATGTTGCTGGTGCCGAGCCAGGCGCCTGCGGCCCCCGGCGCTCCGGCCCCGAAGAGCAACTGACGTCGCAGGCCGGCCGGCCGCCCGGCCGGCCTCGTGCCGATCCACAGCAGGCCCGTTCGCCGGCGCGCGTTCCGCTGCGCCCGCGCTTGAGGCCCATCAGGAGACCGCTGCCGCATGTCGGTTACCCCCATCCCCTCCCCGGCCGCCGCGCGCGCCTATCCGGCCGACGGCGACGCGAGTCAGATCGGGCACCACGCCGACAGCGAACTCGTCGTCAGCGGCATCGCCAAGAGCTACCGCCGCCGCGCGGTGGTGCGCGACGTCAGCCTGTCGGTCCGGCGGGGCGAGGCGGTGGGGCTGCTCGGCCCCAACGGCGCCGGCAAGACCACGGTGTTCTACATGATCACCGGCCTGATCCGGCCGGACCATGGCGCCATCACCCTCGACGGCTTCGACATCACGCGGATGCCGATGTACCGACGGGCGCGTCTCGGCATCGGCTACCTGCCCCAGGAGGCCTCGATCTTCCGCGGCCTTTCGGTGGAGGAGAACATCCGCTCCGTGCTGGAGGTGGTCGAGCCCGACCGCAGGCAGCGCGAGCAGGACCTCGAAACCCTCCTCGCGGAGTTCGGCGTGGCGCATCTGCGCAACCAGCCGGCCACCGCGCTCTCGGGCGGCGAGCGGCGCCGCGTCGAGATCGCGCGGGCGCTCGCCACCCGGCCGTCGTTCATGCTGCTCGACGAGCCGTTCGCGGGCATCGATCCGATCGCGGTCGGCGACATCCAGATGCTCGTGCGGCATCTGACCGGCCGCGGCATCGGCGTGCTGATCACCGACCACAACGTGCGCGAGACGCTCGGTCTGATCGACCGCGCCTACATCATCGCCAGCGGCCAGGTGCTGACCGAGGGGCTGCCGGCGGACATCGTCGCCAACCAGGATGTGCGCCGTCTCTATCTCGGGGAACAATTTACGCTTTGACCGCGGCCAAAGCCGCTGTAACACCTAGGGGAAGAGTTTCTTACGCAAGAAACGGACCAATCCGCAGCGGACCACCGCATCGGCGCAGCAGCGAGGGCGTTCTAGCCAGTCATGGCCCTTTCCCCGAAGCTGGAATTCCGGCAGACGCAGTCCCTGGTGATGACGCCGCAGCTGATGCAGGCCATCAAGCTGCTGCAGCTGTCGAATCTCGACCTTGTCGCCTTCGTGGAAGCCGAGATCGAGCGCAATCCGCTTCTGGAGCGCGAAGACGACACGCCGGATGTCGTCGATTCCGTTTCCGGCCCGAACGATTCCGCCTTCGACCGTCCGAACGGCGATGGCGGCGACCGGCACGGGACCGCCGACGGGTTCGCTTCCCATGATTTCGAAGCCGGTGAGTTCGCGGACAGCACGGCCCTCGGCGCGGACGGACGTGCGGAGGAGGGCGGCGAGACGGCAGGTGCTGCCCACGGGCTCGACCGCGATCTCAACATCGTGCCCGGCCTCGAGGCGTCCGATGGCGCCGGGCTCGACCTGCCGCTCGGCGATCTCTTTCCCGACGATGTGCCGCTCGTGCCTGCATTCGAACCGAACCTCGACGGGCTCGATCCGTCGCGTCTGGCCGGCGATGCGTGGACGAGCACCGGCAGCGGTGGCGGCGAAGCCGGGCTGGAGGCGTTCGCGACCGTCGAGTCCACGTTGCGCGACCACCTGTCCCAGCAGCTCACCCTCGCCATTCCCGACCCGGCGCGCCGCCTGATCGGGCAGGTGCTGATCGATGCCATCGACGAGGCCGGCTACCTGAGGGCCGATCCCGCGCAGGTCGCGGAGCAGCTCGGCACCGGGCTCGATGACGTGACGGCGGTGCTCGCGACTATCCAGAGCTTCGATCCGACCGGCGTCGGTGCGCGCACGCTCGCCGAGTGCCTGGCGCTGCAGCTCATCGAGCGCGACCGGTTCGATCCGGCGATGCGCACGCTCGTCGACCACCTCGATCTCGTCGCCCGGCAGGACCGCGCGCAGCTCCGGCGGCTGTGCAAGGTCGACGACGACGACCTCGCGGGGATGCTGGCAGAGCTTCGCGCGCTCGACCCGAAGCCGGGGCTCGCCTTCGCGCCGAGCGACGCGGTGCAGACCGTGGTGCCGGACGTGCTGGTGCGCCCGACGGCCGATGGCGGCTTCCGCATCGAGCTCAACAGCGACACGCTGCCGAGGGTGCTGGTCAACCGCACCTATTACAGCGCCATCGTCCGCTCGTCGCAGGACCCGGCCGAGCGGACCTACCTGTCGGACTGCCTGCAGACCGCGAACTGGCTGGTGAAGAGCCTGGACCAGCGCGCCAAGACGGTGCTGAAGGTCGCGACTGAAATCGTGCGCCAGCAGGATGCATTCTTCCGCAAGGGCGTCGCGTTTCTGCGCCCGCTCAACCTGAAGATCGTCGCCGACGAGATCGGAATGCACGAATCGACGGTGAGCCGCGTGACCGCCAACAAGTACATGGCGACCACCCGCGGCATCTTCGAGTTGAAATATTTCTTCACCTCGGCGATCGCCTCCGCCGACGGTGGCGATGCCCATTCGGCCGAGGCGGTTCGCCACCATATCCGCCAGATGATCGATGCCGAGGACCCGTCTGCGGTGCTGTCCGATGACACGATCGTGCAGCGGTTGCGGGACGCGGGCATTGACATTGCCCGCCGCACCGTCGCCAAATACCGTGAATCGATGCGGATTCCGTCGTCGGTCGATCGACGGCGGGAGAAGCGCGCCACGGCGAGAAGCGCGTGAACGGCGGGAGGCTGTCGGACCAGATCCCACTTCGAATCGACGATTGATGCGCGGTTCGTGCGCACGGAATGGCCGCTCATGCACGCCGATCGGTGCGGAATGAGCGCGCAAACAGGCGCCGGAAGGCGCGCACGAGAACACGCACCGCCCCCCACGGGTAGGGCGATGTTAACGAATGGACGTTGACTTGATGCTATCCCCCGCTTAGAACGCCGCCTCGATTGCGACGATCCGCTGCGGGACGCTCGCCGTGAAGGCGAACGGATAAAAGGCACCCACCGGCGATTATGGTCTGGCAATTGTGTCAAGACTATCGCAGGCGGCGGGCCTTCGAAGGATGAACAACGATCCGCGCGGCCGGTGCGAGAGGCACCGCAGCCTGCGGACCTCCGGCCGGAGGGGCCGGCGACTGTAGGTTCGGCCTCCACGGGGATGCGCAACGCACCCGGATGGCCGGCGAGCACGGCGGTCGATCAGACCGCAGGTATGGATCGGAGCGATCAGGAGAGCCGATGACGCTGCGCGTTTCGGGAAAGAACATCGATATCGGCGAGGCCCTGCGCAGCCGTATCGAGGACCGGATCGAGGAGATCGTCCGGAAATATTTCGATGGCGGCTATGACGGTCACACCACCGTCGAGCCCGAGGGCACCGCCTTCCGGACGGAATGTTCCCTTCACCTCGACACCGGCATCGTGCTGAAGACCAGCGCGCTCGCCCATGATGCCTACCAGAGCTTCGATGCGGCCGCCGATCGCATCGAGCGGCGGCTGAGCCGCTACAAGAGCCGGCTTCGCGGCCGGACCGACCATGGGCGCAACGGCGCCGACGTCGCCGCCGCGGCCTACGTGCTGGCCGCGCCCGAAGAGGAAGAGGACGTTCCCGTCGATTACAGCCCGCTGGTGGTGGCGGAAACCGCGACGCGGGTGAAGACCATGACCGTCGGCATGGCGGTTCTGGAGCTCGACCTGACGGAAGCGCCGGTGATCGTGTTCCGCAACGCCGCCCACGGCGGCGTCAACGTCGTCTTCCGCCGTCCGGACGGCAATGTCGGCTGGATCGACCCGACGCTGTCGGGGACCGGCGCGTGAAGGCGCGCGTGGCCATCGCGGGCGAGCGGGGAAGCGCGGTCGCGTCCTGGCTCGGCCGCTTCGCAGGGGCGGCCGGGTTTGAAGTCCGCACGGCCGCGAGCCGGGCGGAAGGGGCACGCAGCGATGCGGGCCGGTTCGGCCCGACGCCATTCCGGCCTCGGGCGGAAGGAGTTTATCCGATGGATTTGAGCGATCTTCTAGGCGTCGAGGCGGTCTTGCCCTCGCTTAAGGCGAGCAGCAAGAAGCAGGCGATCCAAGAGCTTGCCGAGCGCGCCGCGACGCTGACCGGCCTGCCGGCGCGCGAGATCTTCGATACGCTCCTCCAGCGCGAGCGGCTCGGTTCGACCGGCGTCGGCCACGGCGTGGCGATCCCCCACGGCAAGCTGCCCGCGCTGCCGCGGATCTTCGGCCTGTTCGCCCGCCTCGACAAGGCGGTGGATTTCGAGGCGCTCGACGACGAGCCGGTCGACCTCGTGTTCCTGCTGCTGGCGCCGGAAGGCTCGGGCGCGGACCACCTGAAGGCGCTCGCGCGGATCGCCCGCGTGCTGCGCGACGGCGCGACCGCCGCCAAGCTGCGCGCCACCTCCGATCCGACCGCGCTCTATGCGCTGCTGACCCAGCCGGTCGCCTCGCACGCGGCCTGATCGACTTTGGCGCCGGGGCGGGCTTCCGCGCCGGCCGCCTTCGGCTTCGCCGAAGCGCATCGGGTCCACCGGCCGGGGTTCACCGGCCGGCGTGACCGCCCGGCCGGGTGGTCCGCTTCCGGGCCGAGGCTGGCGTCCGGCCAGCCACGAACGACAATCCCCGCTTGCTACACATGAAATGGGCGCCGCCAGTGGAGCGCCGCCCAAAAAGAAAGGCGCCGCAATCGCGGCGCCCTGCAGAGCCTGACTATCATAAGGCCTGTGACCCACAAATCCAGAAACTGAAGCCTATTCCGTTCGGATCGAGCTGATCCGAATGAGGATATGCTCAAGTTCTTGAGTCAGGAGCGATTCCCGTCGATCGGACGGGTCGGGACGCGCTCTGAAAGCTTAGAAAATTCGTGACGGCCGGTTCCGGCATCGCGACCGGCCCGACGGCGCGCGTCAGTGCACGCTCACGGTCACCATGTCATGCTCGGCCGCATTGGCGATCGCCGCCTCGCGGCTGTCGGTGAGCAGGATCGGCGTGCCATCGGCACCGAGCAGGGCCCAGAGTTCGAGATCGGGGCTCAGTTCCGGCGCCTGCGGGAACAGGGCCGGCACCTCGGCCGAGGTCAGGGACTTGACGTAGGTCAGGCGCCCGGCACCGATTCCGGCGAGGATCTCCGGCGGCACGCTGCGGGTGGGGCGGTTTTCGGTATTCATGACGCATACTCCTTCCGATCCCCCCTTTCCGGGCGGGATCATGGGAGAAAGCAGGACAGTCGTCCGTCAGTCTCCCGAGGCGATCTGAATCTTCCGTACGATACGCTCCGGCTCCGGTCTGGCGAGGTCGATCGACAGCAGTCCGTCTTTCAACTCCGCTCCGAGGATGTCGATCCCTTCCGCCAGCACGAAAGTGCGCTGGAACTGCCGGGCCGCGATTCCACGGTGCAGGAAGTGACGCTCCCGCTCGTCCTCGGTCTGTCGGCCGCGGATCACGAGCTGGTTCTCCTCGATGGTCACGGCGAGCTGGTCCCGGGTGAACCCCGCGACCGCGAGCGTGATCCTGAGAACGTCCCCCCGCCGCCCGTCCGGCGGCAGCCGCTCGATGTTGTAGGGGGGATAGCCGTCGTTGGCGGCCTTCGAAACCCGGTCGAGCACGCGTTCGATCTCGTCGAACCCGAGCAGGAACGGACTTGAGAACGTCGTCAGACGCGACATCGCGAGCCCTCGTTCATCCAAGCGGCTTCATCCTACGGTACCCGCCGCCCGCTTGCGGCGCGGCGGCGAATCGGGCCCGCCGAAGCGGCACCCGGACGGTTCAGATCCTTCCGTCCCGTCGAATATGGCAATGGAGGGGCCACTGTTCAAGGACCGCGCCTGCGGGTCGTGACCCGGGCGGAAGGCGACCTGACGCAAACGGAAGCCGCACGTCACCGGACGGCGGCGCCGGGTGATCGGTGCCACCCCGTCCGACGTGCTGCGCAGGGTGGATCCGGACAGGATCAGGATGCGGCCGCGATGGCCTCCGCCAGCGCCAGCGTGCGGCGGGCGATGTCGGCGTGGAGCCGCTCCACCATGCGGCCATCGAGCGCGATGGCGCCCCGGCTGCGGTTTTCCGGCAGCGAGAAGGCCTCGATGATGCGCCGGGCTTCCGCGATCTCGCCGGCATCGGGTGCGAACACGCGGTTCGCGGCCTCGATCTGGCTCGGATGGATCAGCGTCTTGCCGTCCATGCCGAGATCGCGGCCATCGACGCATTCGGCCTCGAACGCGGCCGGATCGTCGAGCGCGTTGCACACGCCGTCGATCACGTCGAGCCCGTAGGCGCGGGCGGCAGCGACCGCCGCGGTGAGATAGGGCATGAAGGCCGCCCGGCCGGGCTTCAGCCGCGCGCGGGTCACCTTGGCGAGATCGTTGGTACCGACGACGAGGCAGCTGAGGCGGGTGTTCACCTCCGCCTCGCGCGCCGCGGCGACCTGCTCCGGCCGCAGGGCGGCGAGCGGCGTCTCGATCATCGCCCAGAGCGAGAGCGTGGCGGGGGCGCCGAGGCGGTCGAGCACGCGGCCAGCCTCGATCACCTCGTCGTCGCTCTCGACCTTCGGCAGCAGCACGGCATCGGGGCCGGCGTTCGCCACCGCGGCAAGGTCGGCCGCGCCCCACGGCGTATCGGCACCGTTGACGCGCACGATCACTTCGCGTCCGCCGAAGGCGCGGGCCGCGACCCGCTCGGCGACAGCGTGGCGGGCGGCTTCCTTCGCGTCCGGGGCGACCGAGTCCTCCAGGTCCAGGATCAGACCGTCCACCGGCAGGCCGGCGGCCTTGTCGAGCGCACGGACGTTGGAGCCCGGGACGTAGAGGATGCTGCGGCGCGGGCGCAGCGCGACGGCGCGCTTCGGGCTCTGCTGCATCGCGGGCTCAGACCCAGGGACGCTCGGCGGCGATGGCGTGCTCGTGGCCTTCGATGGCCCCCTTCTTCGCGAGGGTCAGGCCGATATCGTCCAGCCCCTCGATCAGGCAGTGCTTGCGGAAGGGGTCGATGTCGAAGTGCACGGTGCCGCCGTCGGGGCCGCGGATTTCCTGGGCCTCGAGATCGATCGTCAGGGTGGAGTTCGCGCCGCGCGCGGCGTCGTCCAGCAGCAGCCCGAGCTGCTCGTGGGTGACCACGATGGGCAGAATGCCGTTCTTGAAGCAGTTGTTGTAGAAGATGTCGGCGAACGAGGTGGAGATCACGCAGCGGATGCCGAAATCGAGCAGCGCCCACGGGGCATGCTCGCGGCTGGAGCCGCAGCCGAAATTGTCTTCGGCGACCAGGATCTGGGCGTGGCGGTAGGCCGGCTTGTTCAGCACGAAGTCGGGGTTCTCGGTGCCGTCCTCGTTGTAGCGCATCTCCGAGAACAGGCCCTTGCCGAGGCCGGTGCGCTCGATCGTCTTCAGATACTGCTTCGGGATGATCATATCGGTGTCGATATTGATCAGCGGCAGCGGTGCGGCGACCCCTGTCAGTACGGTGAATTTCTGCATCGCTCGCGATTCCTCGAACGGAAAGCCGGCCCGCTGTCGAGGTGGCTCGAAAATTCGAGCGGAGCCGGGACGAGGACGGCCGAATTGGAACCGTTCTTTGAGACGTTCATTGCGCCGGGTCAAGAGCG
>JAEZMP010000191.1 GCA_023442215.1 Pseudomonadota bacterium | reverse complement strand
AGCAGGAGCGGGGCCGGCTGCCGTCGCTGACATCGCAGGATGCCTGGGAACAGAAGATGGCGCAGGGCGTCGCCTTCCTGCAGCGGATGAAGGCGGAGGCGGCCCGTGGCTAAGGCCTTCACCGACGACGACGACGCGCTGCTGGAAGAGCTGGGCGTCGAGACCGAAACCCGGCAGACATCGAGCCGCACCCCGCGCGAAGAGCGGATCATCGCCGGGTTCGAGGAGATCCAGCGGTTCGTCGCGGAGCATGGCCACGCGCCACGGCACGGGGCGGACCGCGACATCTTCGAACGGCTCTATGCCGTGCGCCTCGACCGGCTGCGCGAACAGCCCGAATGCCGCGCCGTGATCGCCCCGCTCGATCACCAGGGACTTCTCGCCGGTGCCGAACACGACACCGCCCCGTCCGGCGACGATCTCGACGACGAGGCCCTGCTGGCGGAGCTGGGGCTCGACGACGAAGACGGCGGCATCACCGATCTTCGCCATGTGCGCTCCACCGAAGAAAAGCGCGCGGCCGAGGAGATCGCCAATCGCCAGAAATGCGAGGACTTCGCCACCTTCAAGCCGCTGTTCGACGAGGTGCAGCGCGATGTGAAAGACGGCGTCCGCAGCACGCGGCCCTTCGTGAAGGATTCCGGCTTCCTGAAAGCGGAGATCAAGGCGGGCCAGTTCTTCATCCTGGGCGGGCAGACGGCCTATGTCGCGCGAGTCGGCGAACCGTTCAAGGCGCCGAACGGGGAGACGGATGCCCGGCTGAGGGTGATCTATTCCAACGGCACGGAGAGCGATCTGCTGCTGCGATCGCTTCAGCGGGCGCTCTACAAGGACGAGACGGGAAGGCGGATCAGCGATCCGGACGCAGGCCCGCTTTTCGCGGCTGAAAACGAGGACGGCGACGCCGCCAGCGGAACCGTCTATGTGCTGCGCTCCAGGTCCGATCACCCGGTGGTGGCCGAGCATCGCGAGGTGCTGCACAAGATCGGTGTGACCGGCGGGAGCCTCTCGCAAAGGATCGCCAATGCCAGGCTCGATCCGACCTTCCTGATGGCGGATGTGGACATCGTCGCCACCTATGAGCTGTTCAACATCAACCGGTCCCGGCTGGAGAACGTGATCCACCGGGTATTCGGATCCGCTCGCCTCGACGTGGAGATCAAGGACCGCTTCGGCAACCCGGTCATCCCTCGCGAATGGTTCCTGGTGCCCTTGTTCGTCATCGACGAAGCCATCGAGAAGATCCGCGATGGAACTATCACGAGCTACAGGTACGACCCGCAGACGGCGCGTTTGAAGCCGCATTGATGGCTGCGCCACGGCCCTTCTCGCGCGATCATCAAACTCCTGCTCCGCAAAAAGCGGGTATGGGATCAAGAATAGGAGCGGGGGCCACGCTGGCGTTGTCAGATGGCAATGCCAGCCGCGAATGGCCATAAACTTAACCTCAAGCAAACACCTGAGCCCGGATCCAGGTCGCCAAATCGCATGTTATCCCTCAGATCTTGAAGAGGCCGAATGTCGGGTGCGCGAAGCGATCTAACGTCCGCTTTTGGGCTGCGGCCGTTGGCAGATCACGACCGGGATGGCGGCGCGTTACCGTCGAGGTGCAGGGTCCTGCTGAACGGTCGCTTTCCCGACCCCCACGAACCAGAAGCTGTCGGGTAGCAAACCATCCCAAGACTGACTGGCAGGCAACATATCTTGCGCGTCAAAGCGGCCATCCGCGCTACCTCGGATGGCCGCCCAACATCAGATTTCCGTCCGCTCTGCCAACAGCAGAGCGTCCTCCACGTCGACACCAAGATATCGGACCGTGTTCTCCACCTTGGAGCGACCAAGCAGAATCTGGATGGCGCGGATGTTGCCCGTCGCCTTGTAGATCATGGACGCCTTCGTGCGACGGAGCGAGTGAGTGCCGTAGTCCTCATGGCGTAGGCCGATCGCGGTCACCCATTCGTCGACCAGGCGAGCATACTGCCTTGTGCTCTGTGGTGCGCATGATCGATGCGGCTCGGAAACGCAAAGTCCTCAACGGTGCCGCCGCGCCGTTCCAGCCAGGCCAGCAGGCTCGCTCGTACGTCGCTGGTGATCTCGAACTGGACCGGCCGCCCCGTCTTCTGCTGCACGACGATCGTGCGAGTCCTGATCTCCGCACCGGCGACCACATCACGGATCTTGATCTTGACCAGGTAACAGCCGCGAAGCTTGCTGTCGATGGCCAGATCGAACAGCGCACGGTCACGAATGCGTCTTTCGAGATCAAGGAAGAATCGAATGGCCCAGATCTGCTTCTGGGTGAGCGGACGCTTGGTGCCGACATGCTTTCCGGAATTCCAAGCTGCACGCTCGCGGCTGGCATCGTCAAATTGAGAATGGCCCATGTGAGTTCTCCTTGGCCTTGATTGGCCTAGGGAGAAACGTCGTGGGCCCTGCCGCGCAGGGGGTGGGAAACTGTCCGGTTCGGCGACGGAAAAGCTGCGACAAGTCGCCCTAACGTAGCCGTTAGCCATTGCACGCCCAATCCTCATGTTGGCCAAGAGAAGCCTCACCCCAGCGCTTCCATGCCGGGTTGGAAATGCCACGAACTAGGTGGTGGACTCATAAGCCCGCATCCATAGTCGTGCCGAAGCGAGAGCGACGGCTGCAAGGAAGTTTCTGGCGAGCTTGTCGTACCGGGTTGCCACGCGTCGGAAATCTTTGAGCTTGCAAAAGAAGCGCTCGACGAGGTTGCGCTGCCGGTAGATCGCGGGATCGACGGAGCGCTGGACCTTGCGGTCGCGCTGGGTCGGGATATGGGCCTGTCCGCCGCGTTGTCCGACCAGCTCGATCAGGTGTTGCCAGTCATAGCCGCGATCGGCGGCGACGATTGAGGCGGGCAGTCTTTCGAGCAGTCCTGGCGCCGCAGCCTTGTCGGAGGCCTGTCCTGCCGTGAGCGCGAGACGGACCGGCAGTCCGTGCTCATCGACGACGACGTGAATCTTGCTGGTCAGTCCTCCACGAGAACGGCCGATGGCGTGATCCGGACCCCCTTTTTACCGCCGGCGGCGTGCTGATGGGCGCGGATGATGGAGGAATCGATCAGTTGCATCGACTGAGGCGAGGCTGCCGCCAAGGCCTCGAAGACGCGCAGCCATACGCCCGCCTTTGCCCACCGGTTGTAGCGATTATAGGCGGTCGTATACGGGCCATAGCGTTCTGGCAGGTCGCGCCAGGGTGAGCCGGTGCGCAGGATGTAGAAGATACCGTTCAGAACGCGCCGGTCATCCGTCCGTGCAACGCCCCGAGGCTTGTAGGGAAGAAGCGGCGCAATCACCGCCCACTCTCCATCCGTTAGGTCAAACCGCGCCGTCAAAGCTCCTCCCAAGGAGCTTGAATCACGAACCCAACTCAAACAGAACCCCGTTTACAGGTGCACAGCCTAGCGTTGCGGTCACCCCGGCGGACAGCGCTTAGAGCACATCCCGTTCAGATTGAACCGATCTGAACGATAAGGATATGCTCAAGCTTTTGAATCTGGAGCGATTTCTGATCGATCTGATGAGTCCATCAGATCGGAGAGCGCTCAGAAGTGCCAGGCGACACTGATCGTCGGTCCGTGCATGGTGGTGTTGTAGCGGAACGAGCCGCCGTCACCATTGCCGCTCTCGTAGTTCTCGTAGAGATAGCGATAGCCGACCGCGGTGGAGATCGACGGCGTCCACATGTAGCCGACACCGAGATAGCCCGAACTCGACAGCTTCGATCCGGCACCGAAGCCGCCGATGTCGGCAAGCGCGTTCACGAACCAGCGGTCGTCGATGCGCCAGTTCGCGGCAAAGCCGACGGTCGGATCGAGCCAGCCCGCGCTGCTGCTGCCGGAATAGCCGAACGGCAGCCGCTCGGGCGTCAGGGTCACGTCGGACGACAGGCGCATGTAGCGGAGACCGGCGGTCACCCCCAGATCGACGTTCGGCATCCCGAGCGGCAGCCAGTAGCCCACCGCCGCGGACGCGATCGTCTGCGAGATGGTGGCGTCGAGCGCGCTGCGCCCGTATGCGCCGACCTGGCCGTCGTGCGACAGGCGGGCGAGCACGAGGTCGGTCATGACGAGCCACTGGTCGTTCCTGGCCAGAAAGGAGCCCATCAGACCGCCGTCGAGATTGCGAAGCACGTCGGATATCGAGGCGTCGACCGCCACCGACGGCAGGCGACGGACGCCGACATTGCCGTCGATCGCCGTCAGCCAGCCGTAGAGCGTCGCCTGGTACCGCCAGTCGGACGGCGAGCGGACGGCCGGTGCCGCTGCTGGCGCCGGCGGCGTGGGATCGGCCACTACGGCGAGATCGGCCGCGTGGGACGGGCCTGCCGCCGACAAGCCGACGGCGAGCATCACGGCAAGCGAAACCGCGAATCCCGGCGGCCGCAGCCCGCCCCGCCGTGAGGTCGGGACACTGTCATGAAGAACGGTCGCCAGCGTCACGTCCTGCGATCCTCTGAAATCCTGCGGTTCTGGAACGGACAGCGGCAGCGGGGCACAAGGGTGCCCGCCGTCGCCGCGCCGCGTCGTCAGCCGGCCGCGGTCACGGCCGGGATGATCCACGATCCGTTGAGGATGGTGGGGTCGTTCTCGTCCGGCCAGTAGAGCCGCAGCATGAGGTAGAACTTTCCCGCCGGCGCGGGAAGCCAGTTGGCCTGCCTGCCCTTGCCCGGATTTTCGTGCCCGATGGAGATCACCAGCGAACCATCGGGCTCGAACGTCGGCTTGTCCCGCAGGCTGATTGCGTAGCGATTGATCGGGTTGGCGACAAAGAAGTAGTTCTCGTCGTACATCGTCAACGACCAGAAGCCCTTCACCGGAGGCAGCTGGCCGGGCGCGAAGCGCAGCTCATAGCGCTTCTTGCCGTCATAAGCCCGGCGGCCCCTGTCTTCGAGCGAGGTCGGATAGACGGCATCCTGCGGGCGATTGGCACCGAGCCCGATCGCCGTGATCAGGGCGCGCTGGAGATAGTCGGTGCCGTAGCTGCCTGTCTTGGTGGTGTAGCCCCAGCCGTTCACCTGCTCGACGTCGCCGTGGCTGTCCTTGAAGTGCAGCATGATGCGGTCGAACGACAGTTGCGGCAGACGCTTCTCCCAGCGCGGCTTGATCGCTTTCGGATCGAAGGGTTCCCCGGCGACGAGGCCGATCGCCTTGAAGCGCTCAAGCGCATCGGCATCCTTCGCGAGCGGCGGGTTGCGCTTCATCAGGTCTGCGAGAAGCGTGAAATAATCCTTCGCCGAGAGCGCGTTGACCTGGTCGCGCACCGGAGTCTTCATGTCGATCGAGGGATCGACTTTCCCGGCAGGCGGCGTATAGGGCTTGCCGAGCGAGGAAAGCGGGAACAGCTTGAACTGGTCCTGCAGCTCATGCACCTCGGCATAATCTTCCGGTGTGCCGGTGCAGTAGATGCGGCCAAGCATCCACACGATGCTCGTCGGCGACTTGAGCTGCACCATTCCGTCCGGCACGGTGCCGGACCAGCCAGGACCGGTGACGAGATAGGTCTGCGCGCCTGTGGCGGTAGTGCGCGAGCCCGGCACCTGGAACACTTCGGTCCATCCATCCAGGAAGGGCAGCAGGTAATACCGGCCCTTCATGTCCGGCACGCTCACCACCCACGGCTCGTCGCCGACATTGAAGAAGGCGGTGGTATAAAGCGTGTCGGCGTTCGGGGCGGTCACGTCGCGGTAGCTGGCGTCCGGATAGGCGCGCAGCTTGATCAGCGTTCCCATGGGGGCGCGAGTGCCCACCGGTGCGGCGACATTGGTGATGACGCGGCGCGTCATCTCCATGGTGACCAGAGGATAGCCGTAAACGTAGGCATCCGAGGCGATGCCGAAATCTTCGGCTCCCTCGACCGCGTCGAACAGCGGGCCGTCCCAGGCCTCGGCCGCGGGCGGGCGGGCGACGACAGCGGCGAAGCCGAGCGCGGTTCCCCCAAGCAGCACGGTCCGGCGCGTCATGTTCATGGAAGCTCTCCTGGTGGGGTGGGCGCGCGCGGGCCCTCAATGGTGGCGGCGGGTCCGGCCCGGCGCGTGCGCACGGCTGCCGTGGCGTCGGCGGCCCGCTCGCTCCGCGACGATGGCCGGCCAAGTCGATCTCGGGGGCTATTCTTCGCTGCGAACGTATCCCGCCGCCCGACGACCGGGTGCGACGACGGCACCAAGCAAGCGCCTTGTCTGCCAGCGAAGGCATATCTTATGAAAAAGCCTGTCGCTTGCTTTTCGAGGACAGGGAACTGCAATTTTGGCCAACGTCCCGTCCCAGAGGGTTGGGCCGCTCGCGGTGCTCCCGGCCATCCTCGACGCGCTCGGCGTCGACGCCGGAGAGGCCTTTGCGGGGTCCGGTATCGAGCCGACGGCACTGGTTCCGGACGCGCGGTTCGCCTTTCCCGCTCTGGTCGGTCTTCTGGAACGCTCGGCCGCGCTGGCCCAGTGCCCGCATCTCGGCCTGCTCGTAGGCGCGCGCACCGACCACACGTCCCTCGGCATCGTCGGCGAGATGATGGCGTGCGCGCCGACGCTCGGTGACGCCTTCCGCGACTATGTCGGCGTTCAGATCGGCTATTCGCGTGGCGCGGTGGTCTATCTCCAGACCGTCGGCGAGGACTATCTCGTCGGCTACGGTCTCTATGCCCCGGGGTGCTCCGGCCGGGTCGTGCAGGATCTGGTCGTCGCCATGGGCTGCAACATGGTGCGCGTTCTGACGGGCGGCAGGGCGCAGCCGGCGGAGGTGCTGCTCGGAACGGCCCGCCCGGTCAATATGGCGCCCTATCGCAGCATCCTGAAAACGGGCGTCGTGTTCGACCAGGAACAGACCGGCATCGTCATCGCGGCGCAGGATATCGCTCTTCCGCTTCCCGGCGCCGATCCGGCCCGGAACCAGCGGCTTCGAACCGAGATCCGCCGGAGGCTGCAAGAGGACCTCGGCGACATCGCCGCGCAGGTCCGCCACCTCCTCCGCCCGCGCCTGATGACCGGAGAGGCAAGCCGGGACGCGGTGGCGCAGGAGATGGGCCTCATCCCGCGCACCCTCGCCCGCCACCTCGCGCGGGCGGGCACGAGCTTCGAGGCGATCCGGGACGAAGTCCGGTTTGCCGTCGCCTGCGATCTCCTCGCCCTGACGAGGCTGCCGATCGGACGGATTGCGGAGGCGCTGTCCTATTCCGCCAACAGCACGTTCGATCATGCGTTCACGCGCTGGGCGGGAATGGCGCCGAGCCAATGGCGGGCCATTCACTCTGACGGCGGCTAGAGCATAACCCGTTCAGATCGAACCGACCCGAACGGCAAGGATATGCTCAAGCTTTTGAATCTGGAGCGATTCGGGAGCTTAGCCGTGCGTTGCACTCATGCCGGATTTCGCTCGCCGCTGGCCGGCGCATCGGGCGGATCGGGATCCCAGTAGGGCGGATCGCCGAAGGCCCTGCGAAGATGCTCTGCGACCGCGCGGAGCCTCGCCGTCGGCGCGCTGCCGCCCGCGTGCGCCATGTAGATGAACTCCCCTTCCGGCCTGAAGCCGACATCGATCTCGACGAGAACCCCATCCCTGATCGCGGGACCGGCGATGAAGGTCGGCAGCAGCGCGATACCGAGGCCGGCGATCGCGGCGTCGCGCATCATGTCGCCGTTGTTCATGCCGAGCGCGAGCCTCGCCCGGACCACCGCCGCCCCCTCCGGCGTCTGGAACCGCCAGTCGGCGACGCCGCGGTTGGTATAGAAAATGCCGCGGTGGCCCTCGAGTTCGGCGAGGGTCGCGGGAATTCCATGGCGCGCGACATAGGCGGGTGAGGCGGTCAGCAGCCGACGGCTCGGCGCGAGCTTCCCCACGATCATGCGGGAATCGACGATCGGGCCGTGGCGGACGGCGGCGTCAAAGCCGCCCGACGAGAGATCGACGCGCCGGTCGTCGATGTCGAGCGTCAGCTCGATGCCCGGATTGCGGGCGAGAAACGGATAGAGCGCGGGGCCGAGATGCAGGCGGCCGAAGGTGACCGGCGCGGCGATCCTGAGCGGGCCAGCCAGTGCGCCGCGTCGCTCGGCCATGTCCGCGGCAGCATCGTCGATCTCGCGGATGATGCGGCGTGCGCGGTCGAGAAAGGCGACGCCGTCCTCGGTCATCGTCAGCTTGCGCGTGGTCCGGCGCAGCAGGGTTCCGCCCAGCGATTTCTCCAGCTCGGCGAGCCGCTCGCTGACCACGGACTTGGACAGCCGAAGACGCCGCGCGGCCTCGCTGATCGAGCCGCCCTCCACGACGGCGATGAACGCCGCGATTCCTTCGATCCTGATCATTGTTCGGCAAATCCGGATTCCAGTTCCTCAAGTGGGAGGCTATTCCGAACGGCTCGATTTCACCATCTTCCAGCATCGAAGGCGCGGCAGTCGCCCGCCACCGGAGATTCAGGGAGATCGGGACAATGAACCGCTTGAACGGCAAGGTCGCCATCGTCACCGGCGCCAGCGCCGGCATCGGCCGCGTGACGGCAGAGCTCTTCGCCGCGGAAGGCGCCAAGGTCGTGGTGGGCGCCCGGCGGCAGGCCGAACTGGACAGCCTCGTGGCCGAGATCAGGGATGCGGGCGGTGAAGCCGTCGCGGTCGCCGGCGACGTCCGCTCCGAGGCCTATCAGCAGGCCCTCGTCGCCGCGGCCGTCGACACCTACGGCCGGCTCGACGTCGCCTTCAACAATGCCGGCATCATCGGCGAAGCCGGGCCGAGCACGGGCGTTTCCGAGGCCGGCTTCAGCGAGACGCTGGCCGTCAACCTGACGGCGGCGTTCCTGGGCGCCAAGCACCAGATCGCGCGGATGATCGAGACTGGCGGCGGCTCGGTGATCTTCACCTCCACCTTCATCGGCTACACGGTCGGGTTCCCCGGCATTGCGGCCTATGCGGCCAGCAAGGCCGGCGTGATCGGCCTGACGCAGGCGCTTGCCGCCGAGTTCGGCCCACGCAATGTCCGCGTCAACGCCGTGCTGCCCGGTGCGATCGACACCGACATGTACCGGAGCATGAACGACACGCCCGACAAGCATGCCTTCATAAGCGGGCTGCACGCCCTCAAGCGCGTGGGATCGTCCGACGAGATCGCCCGTTCGGTGCTCTATCTCGCCTCGGACGATTCGAGCTTCGTTACCGGCACGGCCTCCCTCGTCGACGGCGGCCTTTCCATTACGCGGACGTGACAGCCGTAAGGAACGACGGACCTCTCCCGTCCGCCGCGCCGACGTGCGGCGGACCGCGAGGACAGCAGATCAGGCCGCGCCGACGCGGGCGCGGCGTTTGCGCGGGGCGGGCCTGCTGGCCGCCGGACCGGCGGAATCGCGCACGACCAGCGGGGCTTCCAGCTCCGTGCTCATCGGCACCGCCTCACCCTCGATGATGCGGATCAGCTGATCGGCCGCGAGCGTACCGATCTCGACCGCCGGCACATGGACGGTCGTCAGCGGCGGGTCGGTCTCGGCGGCGATCTCGACATCGTCGAACCCGGTGACGGAGATATCCTCCGGCACGCGGATGCCTTCGCGCCGGGCCTCGGCGATCGCGCCGACCGCCATCGCGTCGCTCGTGCAAAGGTAAGCGGTGGCCGCGGGGTTCTCGGCGCGAAGCTTGCGGAAGGCCTCGCGGCCGGCGACGATGCTCGGCATCGCCGTCTCGACGATGCGGCTCGGCGGCAGCCGGATGCCTTCGGCGGCGATCGCCTCCAGGATACCCTCGAGTCGTGCCTGCGACCGGTCGTTCGGCATGCTCGTGTTCGAAATCACCGCGAACTCGCGGTGGCCGAGGTCGAGCAGGTGGCGCGCGATGCGGAAGCCCGCCCGTCTGTTGTCCGGGCCGATCGCCGGAATCTCCTGGCGCGAGGCGCAGATATAGGTGGTGATCACCGGCCGCCGATGGTGGCGGATCAGCGGCAGCACCTCCGGCGCGAACGAATCGCCCACCAGAACCAGTCCGTCGACGCCGTATTGCAGCATGGCGCGAACCTGCCGCAGCTCGCGTGCGGGATCATATTGGGAATGCGCGAGAAGAAGGGTGTAGCCCCGCGCCCCCAAGCGCACTTCCAGGGCCTCGATGCCATCGGCGAAGATGGCGTTGCCGAGCGTCGGGACGACCGCGCCGACGGTATGGCTGCGGCCGGAACTCAGCGCCTTCGCGGTCCGGTCCGGCGTGTAGTCGAGCATCTCCACCGCGCGCAGCACGCGCTCGCGGATCGAGGGTCTGACGATATCCGGCTGGTTGATCGCCCGTGACGCCGTCGCCAGCGAGACCTTCGCAAGGCTCGCCACGTCCTCCAGCTTGGCACGGGCCGCCGTGGGCGAAGGCGGGGCGGCCTTGTCCCTGGGTGGCGTCGGCGATTTCTTGTCGGATCTGGCCATGGGCGGACTTTGCAGCAGAAGCCGGAGTGCCACAAGCGATGCGCTCCGGCCCCCAGAGCGGCGTTTATCCGCACCGCTCGCGGCTTTGTCCATTCCTGATCGAGGCCGGGTCCACGGCGCGGCGACAGGCCAGTCGACGCTCCGGCAGCGGGGGATGCCGGAGCGT
>JAEZMP010000149.1 GCA_023442215.1 Pseudomonadota bacterium | reverse complement strand
CTGCAGAGCCGGACGCGGTCATCATCATCGACAGTCCCGACTTTACCCACCGCGTGGCGAAGCGCATCCGCAAGGCACGGCCGGGGCTGCCGATCGTCGATTATGTCAGCCCGTCCGTCTGGGCTTGGCGTCCCGGGCGAGCGCGCAAGATGGCGGCTTATGTCGACCACCTGCTGGCGATCCTGCCGTTCGAACCGGAGGCGCACCGCCTGCTCGGCGGGCCGCCGTGTACCTATGTCGGCCATCCGCTGCTCGACCATCTGGCCGAACTGCGCCCGGCACCCGGCGAGCGTGCGCCGCTCGGCGAAGGCCCGCCGGTTCTGCTGGTGCTGCCCGGCAGCCGGCGCAGCGAGGTGTCGCGCCTGCTGGAGGATTTCGGCCGGACGCTGCCGCTGATCGTGGAGCGCACCGGGCCGCTCGAGGTACTGCTGCCCGCCGTTCCCCATCTCGCCGACCGTATCGAGGCCGAGACCGCCAGCTGGCCGGTGAAGCCGGTCGTGGTGCGCGGCGAAGCCGGCAAGCGGCAGGCGTTCCGCCGTGCCCACGCCGCGCTCGCGGCTTCCGGCACCGTGTCGCTCGAACTCGCGCTCGCCGGCGTCCCCATGGCGATCGCCTATCGGCTCGATGCCATCTACCGCCAGCTCAAGAAGCTGAACCGGGTCCTGAAGCTCGCCAGGGTCGGCTCGATGGTGCTGCCGAACATCATCCTCGGCGAGAACGTGGTGCCGGAATTCCTTGACGACGATGCCGCGCCGCAGAGGCTGGCCGACGCGGTCGCGCCGCTGTTGTCGGACAGCCCGGAGCGGCGGCGGCAGGTCGAAGCCTTCGCGACGCTCGACACGGTCATGCGGCTCGAAGGCGGCATTTCCCCGAGCCGCAAGGCGGCCGAGGTCGTGGCGGACGTTCTGCACCGCCGTTGAAGCCGGCCTGCGGGCCGCGAGCCCGCAGCCAAATCCCGCGGTGAAATCCAGATTCAGGACCTTGAACCTGTTTCCCCCGCCGGGATCATTCCGATCCGGCCGGGAGGGCTTTCGCGGCGCGCAAACGAAAACGGCCGGGATCGCTCCCGGCCGTCTGTCTTTCCATGCCTGATGGCACCGCCTCAGCGGCGCTGCGTGATCGGCACGTAGTCGCGGGTGCTGGCGCCGGTATAGAGCTGGCGCGGGCGGCCGATGCGCTGGCTCGGATCCTCGACCATCTCGTTCCACTGCGAGATCCAGCCGACCGTGCGCGCGAGCGCGAACAGCACGGTGAACATGGTCGTGGGGAAGCCGAGGGCGCGCAGCGTGATGCCGGAATAGAAGTCGATGTTCGGATAGAGCTTCTTCTCGACGAAGTAGTCGTCGCTGAGCGCGATGCGCTCCAGCTCAAGCGCCACCTGAAGCAGCGGATCGTCCTTGTGGCCGAGCTCGCCGAGCACTTCATGGCAGGTCTTCTGCATGATGCGCGCGCGCGGGTCGTAGTTCTTGTAGACGCGGTGACCGAAGCCCATCAGACGGAACGGATCGTTCTTGTCCTTGGCGCGGGCGATGAACTCCGGAATGCGATCGACGGTGCCGATCTGCTGGAGCATGTTCAGCGCGGCTTCGTTGGCCCCGCCGTGAGCCGGTCCCCACAGGCAGGCGATGCCGGCGGCGATACAGGCGAACGGGTTGGCGCCGGAGGAGCCGGCGAGGCGCACCGTCGAGGTCGAGGCGTTCTGCTCGTGGTCGGCGTGCAGGGTGAAGATGCGGTCCATCGCGCGGGCGAGGATCGGGTTCACCTTGTATTCCTCGCACGGCACGGCGAAGCACATGTGCAGGAAGTTCGAGGCGTAGTCGTATTCGTTGCGCGGATAGATGAACGGCTGACCGACATGGTACTTGTAGGCCATCGCCGCAATCGTCGGCATCTTCGCGATCATGCGAAGACTGGCGATCATCCGCTGCTGCGGATCGGAAATGTCGGTCGAGTCGTGGTAGAACGCGGAGAGCGCGCCGACGACACCGACCATGACCGCCATCGGGTGGGCGTCGCGGCGGAAGCCGGAGAAGAAGCGGCTCATCTGCTCGTGGATCATCGTGTGGTAGGTCACACGATTGACGAAGTCGGCCTTCTCCGCCGCGGTCGGCAGCTGGCCGTAGAGCAGCAGGTAGCAGGTCTCAAGGAAATCGCCGTGTTCGGCGAGCTGTTCGATCGGGTAGCCGCGATAGAGCAGCACGCCCTCGTCGCCGTCGATATAGGTGATGTGGCTCTCGCAAGAGGCCGTCGAGGTAAAGCCGGGATCGTAGGTAAAACGGCCGGTGGAACCGTAGAGCTTCGAGATGTCGATGACATCCGGGCCGATAGAGCCGCTCTTTATCGGGAATTCCCAGCTTTTCCCATCGATCGTCAGCGGCGCTGTCTTATCACTCATCGCGCCTACCTCTTTCGAACACGCCGTTCGCAGGATTCCAAGGGCTGGAATCGAGTTCGCCTGGATCCCCGAACGTTTGGAAGGACTTATGCGGGCAGGGGAGCGGGCGAGGCGGAAATTGATGGTACCGCAGCTTGGGTATCTTATTTGTGGCAGTGCCGCAAGCGCGCACCGCGCTGCGGCACTGCAACCTTCGGGGGGGCTCAGGAGGCCTGATCTGCAATGCGCGCAAGGCTTTCGTCGCGGCCGAGCACGGCAAGGACGTCGAAAATACCCGGGGAGGTAGAGCGGCCCGTCAAGGCGGCGCGCAGCGGTTGGGCGACCTTGCCGAGCTTGAGCCCGCGGGCCTCCGCATAGGCTCGCACCGCGCCTTCCGTGGCCTGCGCGTCCCAGGTCGGCAGGGCCGCGAACGCGGCGTGGAGGTCGGCGAGCAGCGCCCGCGCATCGCCGGCCAGCAGGCCCGCGGCCTTCTCGTCGAGCGCCAGCGGACGATCCGCCCACAGGAACGACGCGCTGTCGAGCAGTTCCGCCAGCGTTTTGGCGCGCTCCTTCAGCCCGGGCAGTGCGGCGCGGATCTGCGCGGACAGCACCGGCGTCATGCGCGCGGCGAGGTCCGGGCCGCCCGGCAGGTAGGGCAGGGTTTCGGTGAAGATCGCGAACAGCGCGTCGTCGTCCGTCGCCCGCAGATAATGGCCGTTGAGGTTCTCGAGCTTGGCGAAGTCGAACCGCGAGGGCGAGCGACCGATGGCGCCGAGGTCGAACCAAGCGCTCATCTCGTCGGTGGACATGATCTCGGTGTCGCCGTGGCTCCAGCCGAGGCGGACGAGATAGTTGCGCATCGCCGCCGGCAGGTAGCCCATGGCGCGATAGGCGTCGACGCCGAGGGCGCCGTGGCGCTTGGAGAGCTTGGCGCCGTCCGGACCGTGGATCAGCGGGATGTGCGCCATCACCGGAACGTGCCAGCCGAGCGCCTGATAGAGAATGGTCTGGCGGGCGCCGTTGGTGAGATGGTCGTCGCCGCGGATGATGTGGGTCACGCCCATGTCGTGGTCATCCACCACGACGGACAGCATGTAGGTCGGCGTGCCGTCCGAACGCAGGATGACGAAATCGTCGAGATCCTTGTTCGGGAAGGCGACGCGGCCCTGCACCTGGTCGTCCACGATCGTCTCGCCTTCCTGCGGCGACTTGATGCGGATCACGGGCTTCACGCCGGCGGGCGCCTCGGCGGGCAGGCGGTCGCGCCAGCGGCCGTCATAGCGCGGCGGGCGGCCCTCGGCGCGCGCGGTCTCGCGCATCTCCACCAGTTCCTCGGGCGTCGCGTAGCAGTGGTAGGCCCGGCCGGCGGCCACGAGGCCTTCGGCCACCTCGCGGTGGCGCGCGGCGCGGGCGAACTGGAACACGGGCTCGCCGTCCCAGTCGATGCCGAGCCACTTCAGGCCGTCGATGATCGCGTCGATCGCGGCATCCGTGGAGCGTTCGCGGTCGGTGTCCTCGATGCGCAGCAGCATCTTGCCGCCGGTGTGGCGGGCATAAAGCCAGTTGAACAGCGCCGTGCGGGCGCCGCCGATGTGCAGGAAGCCGGTCGGCGACGGAGCGA
>JAEZMP010000110.1 GCA_023442215.1 Pseudomonadota bacterium | reverse complement strand
CCGCTCACGCGCGCCCGTCGCGCGGCGCCGGTGGCACGCCGCCTGTCTGCACGTCGCCTTGATTAGGGCCAGATGCCGAAGATTTCAATCAACTTCTGTCGTAACCGGTCATTATTGTGCGTCGCAGCAATCAATTTCGATCATTTCTGACTGAATCGCGATTGACAATCGCCCCTCATTGCCGTGTCTTGGGTGCAATCAACGAATGCCCCGCCGCTCCGGTCCCGCCGGATCAGGACGGGGCCGGACAGGGCCGCCGTTCCCATGCCGCCGCGCGGGGGACGGACGGCCCGATGATGGGATGGACATGCTCGAGCGCGAACGCCACCGCCTGATCCTGAAGCTCGTCACCGAACGCTCCGTCGTGAGCGTCACCGAGCTCGTGGACATGCTGGACGCCTCGGAGGCGACCATCCGTCGCGACATCGTGGCGCTGGCCGACCGCGGCGAGCTGAAGCGGGTGCGCGGCGGGGCGGAGGCGCTGCGGCCGCGCCACAAGGCCCACCTCGTCGGCGTGCCGTTCAACGTGAACATGGAAGTCGCAGTGCCCGAGAAGCGGGCGATCGCGCGGGCCGCAGCCGCGCTGGTCGAACCCGGCGACAGCATCATCATCAACGGCGGCACCACCACCTGGCGGCTGGTCGAATTCCTGCGCGAGCTCGACCTCGACATCCTGACGAACTCGTTCCCGATCGCCGCCGACCTGCTGGCCACGGCGCGTTCCCGCATCACCCTGCCGGGCGGAACGATCTATCCGGAACAGAACATCATCCTCAGCCCCTACGAGGAGGCCGACGCGGTCGCGCACTTCTCGGGCCGCATCATGTTCACCGGCGCCTACGGCATCGGCCGGGCGGGATTGCTCGAAACCGATCCGCTCATCGTGCAGTCGGAATGCCGGCTGCTGCGGCGTGCCGAGCGCCTCGTGGTGATGGCGGATGCCAGCAAGCTGCGCCGCCATTCCTCGATGGTGGTGGCGCCGCTCGATCGCGTGGACGTGCTGGTGACCGACGATGCCGCCACCGAGGCCGATCTCGCCCCGCTGCGCGATGCGGGCGTCGAGGTCGTGGTCGCCGAGGTGACGGCCGAGGACCGGGCGCTCGACGTCGCCGCCTGACCGGACGCTGGGCCCGACGGACGGCCAAATCCCGCTTTTCGCGGGCACGCATACCAACGCCGCGGACAACAAGCGGCGCCGAATTCGGCATCAACGGCCGCGCCAGAAGGGCGGCCATTTGGGAGGACGACCATGATCCGCAAGCTTATCCTGGCCGCCGCGACGGTTGCGCTGCTCGCCGGTTCGGCCCACGCCGCCGACATCCGCATCGGCCTCGTGCCGAAATCCCTCGGCAACGGCTTCTTCGATGCCGCCTACAAGGGCGCGCAGGAAGCCGCCAAGGAGATCGGCGGCGTCGAGGTGATCTATACCGGCCCGACCACGACCACCGCCGAGGGCCAGATCGAGACCATCAACGCGCTGATCGCCCAGAAGGTCGACGCCATCGCGATCTCCGCCAACGATCCCGACGCGCTCGTTCCGGCGCTGAAGAAGGCCATGCAGCGCGGCATCAAGGTGGTGTCGTGGGATTCCGGCGTCGCGGTCGACGGCCGCGCGGTCCATCTCAACCCCTCGTCCAACGAGCTGATCGGCGAGATGTGCGTGCAGCTCGCGGCCGACGTCGCCGGCTCCGGCGACAGCGAGGTCGCCATCCTATCGGCCACCCCGACCTCGACCAACCAGAACATCTGGATCGGCGAGATGAAGAAGGTGCTGCCGAAGTTCCCGAACCTGAAGCTCGTCGCGACCGTCTACGGCGATGACCTCGCCGACAAGTCCTATCGCGAGACCCAGGCGCTCCTGAAGCAGTACCCGAACCTCAAGGTCATCATCGCCCCGACCTCGGTCGGCATCGTCGCCGCCGCCAAGGCGGTCGAGGACGCGGGCCTCTCGGGCAAGGTGCTCGTCACCGGCCTCGGCCTGCCGTCGGAACTCGCCGGCCACGTCATGAAGGGCACGGTGAAGAGCTTCGCGATCTGGAACCCGATCGACCTGGGCTATGCCGCGACCTACCTCGCCGTCGATCTCGTGAAGGGCGAAAAGGGAGGCCCGGACGCCAAGCTGCCGATCGGCCGTCTCGGCACGGTCTCCTTCGACAAGGAAGGCGCCGGCGCGATGGCGAAGCCCTTCGTCTACGACAAGTCGAACGTGGAAGAATTCGCGAAGATCTTCTGATCGCCGCGAGACGCCTCCTCCCGATGCCTGACGGCGGCGCCGGTTCGCGCCGCCGTACCGGCCCGGCCCATGGTGCCGGCGCTGCGCGCCGCCGCGTTCGTGCCGCCCTGCAGGGGTGATCCCATGACCCTCACGACCACAAGTTCCCTCACGACCACCAGTTCGCTTTCTCCCTCCGCCGCTCCGGCCTCCGCGTCTGCGAGTCCCGCCGTCCGGCCGGTGCTGACGCTTTCCGGCATCCAGAAATCCTTTGCCGGCGTGCGTGCCCTCGTCGACGGCGCCCTCGAACTCTACGGCGGCGAGGCGACCGCGCTGATCGGCGAGAACGGGGCCGGCAAGTCCACCCTCGTGAAGGTCCTGACCGGCATCCATGCGCCGGACCACGGCACCATCACGCTCAACGGCAAGCCGGTCACCATCGGCTCGGCCGACGAGGCCCAGCGCCTCGGAATCACCGCGATCCACCAGGAAGCGGTGGTGTTCGACGACCTCAGCGTCGCCGAGAACATCTTCGTGTCCCACCGCCCCCGCGGGCGGTTCGGCATGGTCGACTGGTCGGCGATGAACGCCCGGGCGGCGAAACTTCTCTCCGAGCTGGAGGCTGATTTCGATCCCGGCCAGCCGCTGCGCTCGCTTTCGATCGCCCAGAAGCACCTCGTGCAGATCGCCCGCGCGCTCTCGTTCGATGCCCGTGTCGTGATCATGGACGAGCCGACGGCCGCGCTCTCCCACCGCGAGGCGGAAGATCTGTTCCGCATCGTTGACCGGCTGAAGGCCGAGGGCCGGGCGATCCTGTTCATCAGCCACAAGTTCGAGGAGATCATGCGCGTCGCCGACCGCTATGCGGTGTTCCGCGACGGCGCGGCGGTGGGCGCAGGGCGCATCGGCGAAAGCTCCACCGACGATCTCATCCGCATGATGGTCGGCCGTCCCGTCGACCAGATCTTCCCGAAGATCGAGACCGTGCCGGGGGACGAGGCACTGCGGGTCGAGGGGCTGTCGCACCCGACCGAGTTCGACGATGTCTCGTTCCACGTCCGGCGCGGCGAGATCCTCGGCCTTTACGGCCTGGTCGGCGCCGGCCGCTCCGAGGTCATGAAGGCGGTGTTTGGGCTCACCGCGCCGAGCGCCGGCCGCATCCTGGTCGACGGGCGGCCGCTCTCGATCCGCCGGCCCGACGATGCGATCCGCGCCGGCATCGTCTACGTGCCGGAAGACCGGCAGCACCAGGGCGCGGTGCTGAAGCAGTCCATCGTGGAGAACATCGCGCTGCCGAGCCTCGCACGGCTGTCGCGCCGGGGCTTCAACAACCGGCCGCGCGAGCGCGATGTCGCCGGTGCGCTCGCCCAGCGTCTGCAGGTGCGCATGTCCGGGCTCGACCAGCCGGTCGAAGATCTCTCCGGCGGCAACCAGCAGAAGGTCGTGATCGCCAAGTGGCTGGCGACCCAGCCGCGGGTGCTGATCCTCGACGAGCCGACCAAGGGCATCGATGTAGGCTCGAAGGCCGCGGTGCACCGCTTCATGGCGGAACTCGTGGCCCAGGGCCTCGCCGTGGTGATGGTCTCCTCCGAACTGCCCGAAGTGCTCGGCATGGCCGACCGGGTGATGGTGATGGCGCGCGGACGGGTGCGCCGCACCTTCACCCGCGCCGAAGCCACGCCCGAGGCCGTCGTGCGCGCTGCCACCGATGCCTGAACCGACCCCGCCGGACGCCCTGCTGAAGGGCCGCCAGGAGGACGACATGAAGACTGCCAAGCCGATGGCGACGCGGGCCGGTGGGCTCCGCGGCTCGCTCGGAAGCCGCGATGCCGCGCTCGCCGTGCTGGTCGTGGCGGTGACCGCCGGGGTCGCCGTCAAGTTCCCCGCCTTTATCGCGCCGTCGAACCTCGTCGACGTCTTCGACGACACCTCGATCCTGTTCCTGCTGGCGCTCGGCCAGATGCTGGTGATCCTGACGGGGGCCATCGACCTGTCGGTCGCGGCCAATCTCGCGCTCACCGGGGTCGTCGTCGCGCTGCTCAATTCCGCGATGCCCGAACTCGGCGTCGTGCCGGTGATCCTGCTTTCCATCGCGCTCGGCACCGCCCTCGGCCTCGTCAACGCGCTGCTGGTCTGGAAGCTCGGGCTGCCCTCCATCGTCGTCACCCTCGGCACGCTCGCGGTCTATCGCGGCGTGATCTTCCTCATCACCGGCGGCGCCTGGATCAACTCCAACCAGATGTCCGACGCCTTTCTCGACTTCATCCGCGCGCCGGTTCTCGGGCTGCCGGTGCTGAGCTGGGTGGCGATCCTCGGTATCGCGGCAATGGCGCTGTTCCTGCGCTTCACCGCTACCGGCCGTAACATCTACGTCGCCGGCGGCAACCGCTCGGCCGCCGTCTATGCCGGCATCGATCCCGGCCGGATGCAGGCGATCGCCTTCGTCGTCTCCGGTGCCGTCGCCGGGCTATGCGGCTATTTCTGGGTGTCGCGCTACGCGGTCGCCTATGTCGATGTCGCGCAGGGTTTCGAACTGCAGGTCATCGCGGCCTGCGTCATCGGCGGCGTTTCCATCGCCGGCGGCCTCGGCACGGTGGCGGGCGTCGTGCTCGGCGCCCTGTTCCTCGGCATCGTCAAGAACGCGCTGCCGCTGATCGGCATCTCGCCGTTCTGGCAGATGGCGATCGCCGGTCTCGTCATCACGGTCGCCGTCGTCCTCAATGCCCGCGGCGGCCGGTCGCCCGGTCGTCGCATCCTGGAGGAGAAGCCGGCATGAACGCGGTTTCGAACGGACGCCTCGGCAACGGCGTCAAGCTGGCGGGCGATCCGGCAGACGGTGGCGGGCGGGCCGGAAACGGCCGCTTCGCCTTCGCCAGGCGGTGGGAATTCATCCTGTTCGCGCTCTTCGTCGCGGGCTTCGGGCTCTGCTCGTGGGTGTCGCCCTATTTCCTCGACATCTGGAACCTGTCGGACGCCACCTTCAACTTCACCGAGAAGGCCATCGTCGCACTGCCGATGGCGCTCCTGATCATCGCGCGCGAAATCGACATCTCCATCGCCGGCATCATGGCGCTCGCCTCCGTCGCGATGGGCCTCGCCGCAGGAGCTGGTGCGGACGTGTGGCTGGTGGTGGCCGTGGGGCTCGCGACGGGCCTTGCCTGCGGCATCGTCAACGGCACCCTCGTCACGGTGTTCCGTGTGCCGGCCATCGTCGCCACCATCGGCACGATGAGCCTGTTCCGCGGCGTCGGCTACGCCATCCTCGGCGATCAGGTGCTGAAGTCCTACCCCGCCGGCTTCGATGCGTTCGGGCAGGGCTATTTCTGGGGGCCGATCTCCAACGAGTTCGCGCTGTTCCTCGTGCTCGCGGCGCTGTTCGCGGTGGCGCTGCACGGCACCTCCGTCGGCCGGCGCATCTACGCCATCGGCAACAATCCCGAGGTCGCGCGTTTTTCCGGCGTCGCGGTCGACCGCTACCGCTTCGTGCTGTTCGCGGTGGTCGGGCTCGCGGCCGGCCTCGCCTCGGTGTGCCTCACCTCGCGGCTCGGCTCGACGCGGCCGTCGCTCGCGGTCGGATGGGAGCTTGAGATTATCACCATGGTGGTGCTCGGTGGCGTTTCGATCCTCGGCGGCGTCGGCACGATCCTCGGCGTGGTGCTGGCGGCGTTCCTGATGGGGCTCGTCACCTTCGGCCTCGGCCTCGTCAACGTGCCGGGCATCGTCATGCAGATCGTGGTCGGCGTGCTGCTCGTCGCCGTGATTTCCATCCCGGTCGCGCTGCGCAAGCTCGGCCTCGCGCGGGGAGGGCGGCGATGAGCGAGAAGATCGCCTTCAAGATGCAACTCCTGCCGGGCTTCGAGGCCGAATATCGCCGCCGCCACGACGCGATCTGGCCTGAACTGGTCGACCTGCTGCACGAGGCCGGGGTCTCGGATTATTCGATCTTCCTCGATCCTGAGACCCTCACCCTGTTCGCCGTGCTGGTCAGGCGCGACGACCACACCATGGATCGCCTTCCTGAGACCGACGTGATGCGGCGCTGGTGGGCGATGATGCGCGACATCATGGTGGTGCACCCCGATGGCGAGCCGGTGGCGACGCCGCTGCGCCCGGTGTTCCACATGGCCTGACCGGCGTCCTCGGAGGCACCGCAAGTGATCGATCCCACCCGCCCCCTCGTCGCCGTGCTCGATATCGGCAAGACCAACGCCAAGCTGGTGGTGGCCGACCCCGCGACCGGCGAGGAACTCTGGCAGGAAACCCGCCCCAACAGGCCGCTCACCGGAGCGCCCTATCTCGCCATCGATGCCGCGGCGATCGAGGCGTTCCTGCTTGGCGCGCTCTCGCACGCGCCCGAACGCGAGCGGATCGGCGTCATCGTGCCGGTCGCCCACGGCGCCTGCGGCGCGCTCGTCGACGAAGCCGGCCCCGTGCTGCCGGTGATGGACTACGAAGACCCGGTGCTGGAGGAGGTTGCCGACGCCTACCGCGCCGAGCGGGACGCCTTCGCGGTCACCGGATCGCCGTTCCTGCCGCTCGGCCTCAATCTCGGCCGGCAGGTCCATTTCCTGGAACGCCGGTTTCCGGCCGAGTTCGCCCGGGCGCGGTACCTGCTGATGTGGCCGCAATATCTGTCGTGGCGCCTCACAGGCGTCGCCGCCGGGGAGGTGACGTCGCTCGGCTGCCATACCGATCTCTGGGAGCCAGCGGCCGCGCGTTTCTCGCCCCTCGCGCGGCGCAGGGGCTGGGACAGGCTGGTGCCGCCCTTGAAGGCCGCCGGCGACGTGGTGGGCCAGATCGCACCCGCGATAGCCGCGGCGACGGGGCTACATCCGGAGACGGTGGTGCTCGCCGGCATCCACGATTCCAATGCCTCGTTCCTGCGCCACCGGCTGGCACGGCCGAAGGACGAGCCATTCGTGGTGATTTCGTCCGGTACGTGGGCGGTGCTGCTCGCCTCGGGGGTGCCGGTCGCCGGGCTGTCCGAAGACCGCGACTGCCTCGTCAATGTCGATGCCCTCGGCGCGCCGACGCCGACGGCGCGGTTCATGGGCGGCCGTGAGTTCGCCGCCATCGCCGGCGAGGCGCCGGCTGCCGCCGGCCCGGCCGATCTCGAGCGCGTGCTCGCCGCGGGCGCCGTTGCCTGGCCGTCGTTCGTGGCCGCCGGCGGGCCGTTCCCGGGCCGGCAGGGCTTCGTCGAGAACGGGGAGGGGCTCGATGGGGCCGGGCGCTCCGCGCTCGCCGCGCTCTATATCGCGCTGATGGCGGACACGTCGCTCGATCTCCTCGGCGCGCGGGGCACGGTGGTCATCGAGGGGCCGTTTGCCGACAATGCCTTGATCGGGCCGCTGCTGGCAGGCCTCCACCCTGGGCGCCCCGTCGCGCTGTCGCGAGATCGGGCCGGAACCGTCGGCGGCGCGCTGGCGCTCGCGTCCAGCGGCCGGGCCCCCGAGCCGCGGCTGAGGGTGGTCGAGCCGATCAGCGATCCCCGCCTGGCGGCGTTGCGTACCCGCTGGCGGACCGGCCCACGCATCACGGCGGGTTGAGCGGGCGCGGCCGGCGGCGTCACCGCGACGGCGGCTGCGTGGCCGTCAGGGTGCGGC
>JAEZMP010000030.1 GCA_023442215.1 Pseudomonadota bacterium | reverse complement strand
CGGCGGGCATCGAGCAGCGCGCGGGCGATCTGCACGAGCTGGCGGTCGGCGAGCGAGATGTTGCGGACGAGGGCGTTCGGCGAGATGCGGCATCCGAGTTCGGCGAGCTTCGCCGCGGCGACCCGCTTCATCGTGCGGTCGTCGACGATGCCGTTGCGGGTGAGTTCGCGGCCGAGAAACAGGTTCTCGGCGACGGTCAGGCCGTCGGCCAGCAGGATTTCCTGGTGGACGAGGACGATGCCGGCATCCTGCGCCTGATGCGGGTTGGCGAAGCGGATCGGCGCACCATCGAGGAGTAGATCGCCCGCGGTCGGGTCGGTATAGCCGGCGAGAAGACGCATCAGCGTCGACTTGCCGGCGCCGTTCTCGCCGATGATCGCGTGGATCTCGCCGGCCAAGATGTCGAGCGAGACGTCGGAAAGCACGGTCACCGGCCCGAACTGCTTTGACAGTCCCTCCGCGCGCAGCACGACGCCGGCCGATGCACGTGTCTCGTCCCCTGGCACGGTTACGCCTCCCCTCGGGTTGTTGTTGTCATTGCGACGGTGCCGCTGCGCGCGGCCGGCCGTTCAGTCGAACGCGGGCAGAAGCCGGTCGCGCGAGTGCTCGATGTGCACCCGCATCGCCCGCGAGGCGGCGTCGGCGTCGCCCGCGGCGAAGGCGTCGAGAAGCGCCTGGTGTTCGTCGAGCGCTTCTTCCGTCACCCGCCAGTGGAACATCAGCCTGAAGATGTGAAAGTGGGTGTGCTGGAAGCCGATGGTCTCGCGGATGAGCTGGTTGCCCGCGAAGTCCATGATCTTGTCGTGAAACTCGGCGTCGTGGCGGGCGAAGGTCGAGTAGTGCAGCCGCTCGTCCTTGCCGTCGCGGCGGCTCATGACGCCGGCGGCCTCGCGCAGGATCGCCAGCCGCTCGTCCGTGATCGAAACCGCGGCCTTCGCCGCCGCGTCCGGCTCCAGCAGGAGACGCAGCTCGTAGAGTTCGGCGAAGCGCTGCCGCGTGATCTGCGGTGCCGCGCGGTAGCCGACGAGATGCGTCTTCACGACGAGCCCTTCGCCCTCGAGGCGGCCCAGCGCTTCGCGGATCGGCGTCTGCGAGACGTTGAACTCCTTCACCAGCGTGTCGACCGTGATCCGCGCCCCCGGCGGGATCTTGAGCGACATCAGCTGCGCGAAGATCGCCTCGTAGACATCGTCCGACAGGCTGTTGGCCCGGTGGATGGGGGTGCCGCCCTGGGGGGGGTCCGTGAGTTTCGACGAAAGCATGGCTGCCGACTTTTGCCTCTTGACACCATCAACCGCTAACACGATGCTCCGGCCAATTCAATACTATATCCTATAGGATTTTTTATAGGAGCCATCGTGCACGTCACCGAACGAGCCGCGCTCGATCTCGGCACCGATCTTCTGGCGGAACGCGGAGCGCCGGCCGCGGCCGCGCGCCTGCAGGCCCGCGTGCTGGTCGAGGCCGAGTTGAAGGGGCATCCGTCCCACGGGCTGCAGCGGCTTCCCCGCCTTCTCGTCCGCATCGAGCGGGGCCTCGCCGATCCGCGCGCGGAAGGCAGGGGCCATTGGCGCACCGAGGCGGTCTATGAGGTCGACGGCGAGAACGGCCTCGGGCCGGTGGTCGCCATGGCCGCGCTCGACCGGCTTGCGGAGCGCGTGGAGACATCGGGGCTTGCCCTCGCGGCCGTCCGCAACAGCAACCATCTCGGCATGCTCGCCTATTATGTCGAGCAGGTCGCCGCCGCAGGCCGCATCGGCATCGCGATCTCGTCGAGCGAGGCGCTGGTGCATCCCTTTGGCGGCACCCAGGCGATGCTCGGGACCAATCCGATCGCGATCGCCGTGCCCGCGGGCGCCCGCCCGCTGGTGGTCGATCTCGCCACCAGCGTGGTCTCGATGGGCAAGATCCATCACTATGCCGCCGCCGGCCGGCCGATTCCGTCAGGCTGGGCCCGGGATGCCGACGGCCTTCCGACTACGGATGCGGCCCGCGCGCGCCGCGGGGCGATCGCCCCCTTCGGCGAGGCGAAGGGCTACGGCCTCGGCATCGCCCTCGAACTCCTGGTCACGGCCATCGCCGGCTCCACGCCCGCCCCCCAGGTGCGCGGGACGCTCGACGCGGATTCGGTTTGCAACAAGGGCGACATCCTGCTCGTGATCGAACCTTCGGCGGCAGCGGGCGTCGCCGACGGTCTCGCCGCCTATCTCGACGCCGTGCGGGCCTCTCCGGCGGCCGACCCGGACCATCCGGTCCGCATTCCCGGCGATGATGCCTCACGACGGCGCAGCCGCGCACGCGAGGACGGATTCGAAGTCGATCCCCGCCTCTGGGGCGAGCTCAATGCCCTCCGTATCCGGGCCTCGTCCCCTCTCGAAGGATGACCACATGACCTTGTTCGCCGCCCTGAGGCTGCCGCGCGAAATTCTCTTCGGAACGGGACAACGCCACGCGCTGCCGGCGGTCGCGGGCCGCATCGGCCGGCGGGCACTGATCTGCACCGACGAGCGGTTCGCCGGAACGGCCACCTTCGCGGAGATCAGGGCGGGCTTGTCCGCCGCCGGGATCGAGGTCTTCGTCCACGACCGCGTGCTGCCCGACGTGCCGCGCGACAGCGTTGCCGTCGCGGTCGAGGAGGCCCGTCCGTTCGCGCCGGACATGGTGATCGGCATCGGTGGCGGCAGCTGTCTCGACGTGGCGAAGTGCGCCTCGCTGCTGCTCGCCCACGGCGGCGCACTCCAGGACTATTATGGCGAGTTCAAGGTTCCCGGGCCTGTGCTTCCGGTGATCGCCGTGCCGACCACCGCAGGCACCGGCTCGGAGGTGACGCCGGTCGCGGTGATCTCCGATTCCGACCGGGTGCTGAAGGTCGGCATCTCAAGCCCGCACCTCATCGCCGCCGCCGCGATCTGCGATCCGGATCTGACGCTGTCGTGCCCGCCGGGCCTCACGGCGATCGCCGGCGCGGACGCCCTCACCCATGCCATCGAGGCCTACACGGCGGTCCGCCGCGACGGTGGTCCCGATCTCGCGCAGCGGCACGTCTTCGTCGGCAAGAGCGCGCTGACGGACCATTTCGCGCTCCTCGCCATCCGCCTCCTCGGCCGCAGCCTGGAGAAGGCCTGCCGCGACGGATCCGACGCGGCCGCGCGGGCCGACGTGATGATGGGCGCCCTCGCCGCGGGGTGTGCGTTCGGCACGGCCGGCACGGCGGCCGCGCACGCGATCCAGTACCCGGCCGGCGCGCTGACCCACACCGCCCACGGCCTCGGCGTCGCGACCATGCTGCCTTATGTGATGAGCTACAATCGTTCGGCCGTCGCCGCCGAGATCGCGGAGGTCGGCGTTGCCCTCGGGCTCGAAGCCGGGGGGCGCGACACCGGCGCCCTCGCCGACGCCACGATCGGCGAGGTCAGCCGCCTGTTCGCGGCCATCGGCATCACGCCGACCCTGGCGGCGCTCGGCCTTCCCGCCGACAAGCTCGACTGGACGGCGGAACAGGCGCTCGGCATCGACCGGCTGATCAAGAACAACCCGCGTCCGTTCGACCTTGCCGCCATGCGCCGCCTCGTCCAGGCGGCGTTCGACGGCGATCTCGCGGCCGCCGCCCTCTGATGGCCCCCAATCCGGCAGACGACAGGTAGAGAAAGATGAACATGTCCCCGCACGCTCCCGGTGCCGCCGCGCTCGATCCCGCTGCGTTCGCCCGCGGTCTCCACATCGCCGGCGGGTGGACGCCCTCGCGGAGTGGTGCTTCGATCGACGTTGTCGATCCTTCGACCGGTGCCAGGATCGCGACCGTGCCCGACGCCACCGTCGAGGATGCCGCCTCGGCCGTCGAAGCCGCCGCCACCGCGGCGCCGGGCTGGCGGGCGACCGCGCCGCGCAAGCGCTCGGAGATCCTGCGGCGCTGCTTCGAGCTGATGACGGAGCGGGCGGAAATGCTCGCGACCCTGATCTCGCTGGAGAACGGCAAGGCGCTGTCCGATGCGCGGGGCGAGGTGGCCTATGCCGCGGAATTCTTCCGCTGGAACGCCGAGGAGGCGGTCAGGATCACCGGCGAGTTCGGCCTCGCCCCCGGCGGTGCCAACCGCATCGTGGTCGATTACCAGCCGATCGGCATCTGCGTCCTCATCACGCCCTGGAATTTCCCGGCGGCCATGGCGACGCGCAAGATCGCGCCGGCGCTCGCCGCCGGATGCACTGTGATCCTGAAGCCGGCAACCGAGACGCCGCTCACCGCCTATGCCCTCGCGGCGCTCTACGAGGAAGCCGGTGTGCCGCCGGGCGTCGTCAACGTGCTCACCACGTCGTCGCCCGGCCCGGTGACCGCCGCCATGCTGGCCGATCCGCGCGTGCGCAAGCTGTCGTTCACCGGCTCCACCGGCGTCGGCCGCACCCTTCTCGCAGAGGCGGCGAAGCACGTGATCTCCAGTTCCATGGAACTTGGCGGCAACGCGCCGTTCGTGGTGTTCGACGATGCCGACCTCGATGCCGCGCTCGATGGCGTCATGGTCGCGAAGATGCGCAATGCCGGCGAGGCTTGTACTGCCGCAAACCGCATCTATGTGCAGTCCGGGCTCTATGATGCCTTCGCCGAACGGCTGACGCAGCGCATGTCGGCGCTCCGCGTCGGGGCGGGGGTCGACGCGGCCACGGAATGCGGGCCGATGATCACGCGCAAGGCCGTCGACAAGATCGACCGCCTTGTGCAGGACGCGGTTTCGCGCGGCTCGCGCGTGCTGTGCGGCGGCAGCGTGCCGCAGGGATCTGGATTCTTCTATCCGCCGACGGTGCTCGCCGACGTACCGCCGGAGGCTGAGATGGCGCATGAGGAAATCTTCGGCCCGGTGGCGGCGCTGTCGCGCTTCGACACCGAAGCGGAGGCGATCGCCCGCGCCAACGACACGGAATATGGCCTCGCCGCCTATGTCTACACCCGCGACCTCGCCCGCGGGATGCGGGTTGCCTCGGGGATCGACGCCGGCATGATCGCCCTCAACCGGGGCCTGGTGTCGGACCCCGCCGCGCCGTTCGGCGGCATGAAGCAGAGCGGGCTCGGCCGCGAAGGCGGGCAGCATCACGGCATCGCGGAATTCCTGGAGATGAAATACATAGCGGCGAGCTTCTGAGGGAGACGCCGCCGTGAGCCTCGATCCATTCCGTATCCGCGACCATGTCGCGGGCTTCGATGCCATCGTGGGCGACATTCTCGCCCGCAGCGCCGCGACGCGGCAGCACCTGCGCCATCTGGCCGGGGTGCCCTATGGCGACGCCCCGGCGGAGACGCTGGACATCTTCTTCCCGCCCGAACCCCATGCGGGTGCCCTGCCCGTGCACATCTTCATCCACGGCGGCTACTGGAGGATGTTCTCCAAGGAGGACTATTCCTGCGTCGCCGACACGATCACTGCGGCCGGGGCGATCGCGGTCGTGGTCGACTACGCCCTGATGCCGTCGGTACGGATGGCCACCATCGTCGACCAGGTGCGACGGGCGAAGCGCTGGGTGATCGCCAACATCGCGGCGCACGGCGGCGATCCCGCCCGGCTCACGATCAGCGGCCACTCGGCCGGCGCCCATCTCGCCACCTTCCTCTTCAACGAGGGTGGGGGACCGTCTGGGGTCAAGGCGGCGCTGCTGCTCGGCGGCCTCTACGATCTCGCGCCGCTGCAATCCTCGTTCCTGCAGGCTGAGATCGGCCTGACCGACGCGGAGGTGGCCTCGTTCACGCCGCTCGGCCACCGTCACGATCCGGCGACATCGGCGACGGTGCTCGTCGGCGCCGACGAGACGCCGCCGTTCCACGCGCAGGCCGATGCCTTCGCCGCCCTCCTGCGGGAGCAGGGCCTTGCCGTCACCCGGCACGCAATCGCCGGGCGGAACCACATGGACAGCGTGCGGGACCTCGGCGTGCCGGACTCTGAAGCGGGAACGGCGCTCGCCTCCCTCATCCGGGCGGCCTGAACGGCGGTTGAAAGCCCGGCGCGGCGACCCGCGCCGGGGCGGCTTCAAAGCCGCTCGCGCGGGACATCGCGAGGTTTCCGGCGATGCGGGGCGTCCGCCCCCTTCAGGCCGAAACCCTTTCGAGCCAGCCGAGACCCTCCACGGTGCCGGCGGCCGGGCGGTATTCGCAGCCGACATAGCCGTCATATCCCAGCCGGTCGAGGGCCGCGAACACGCGGAAATCATCGAGTTCGCCCGTGCCCGGCTCGTTGCGGCCCGGCACCGACGCGGTCTGAACGTGTCCGATCACCGGCATCAGCGCCTCGAGCGACTTGAGGACGTCGCCGTGCAGGATCTGGCGGTGATAGATATCGTACTGCAACCGGATGTTCGGCCGCCCGAGGTCCGAGATCAGGTCGGCGGCCCGGCCGAAATCGTTGAGGAAATAGCCGGGCATATCGCGCCCGTTGAGGGGTTCGATCAGGATCGTGCGACCTGCCGCGCCGGCCCGGTCGGACGCGAACAGCAGCGCATCGCGGTAGCGCGCCGCGGCGACGGCGTCTGCTGGATCGGCGAGCCCGGCCATCATGTGCAGCCGGCGGCATCCGGTCGCCTCGGCGTAGCTGAGCGCGAGGTCGACGGTCGCGCGGAACTCCGGATCGTCGCCGAGACGCACGGCGATGCCGCGTTCGCCCTTCGCCCAGTCGCCTGGCGGCAGGTTGAACAGCGCCAGTTCCAGCCCGTTGGCGGTGAGGTGGCCGGCGATCTCCTCCGGCGCGTGCTCGTAGGGAAACAGGAACTCCACCGCCCGGAAGCCGGCGGCGGCCGCGGCCGCGAACCGGTCGAGAAACGCGTGCTCGTTGAACATCAGGCTGAGGTTGGCAGCGAAGCGGGGCATCAGTTGGCGCCTTGTTCGGGAAGTTCGAGGCCGGCGATCAGCGCATAGAGCCGGGCGACCGAGGCGTCGTCGTCCCGGCCCATGCCCGCCGCCGCGGTCATGAGGAAGAGCTGGAGCGCCGCTCCGGCGAGCGGCAGCGGGAAGGACAGCGTCCGGCCGATATCCGAGACGATGCCGAGGTCCTTGGTGAAGATGTTCACGGCGCTTCGCGGGCGATAGTCGCCGTCGAGGATGTGCGGCACGCGGTTCTCGAACATCCAGCTGTTGCCGGCTGATCCGGTGATGACCTCGAACACGCGCGAGATATCGAGGTCGAGCCGGCTGGCGAAGGCGACGGCCTCGCAGGCGGCGGCGATGTGCACGCCCGCGAGGAGCTGGTTGACGATCTTGAAGGACGAGCCGATGCCCGGCGCTGCGCCGAGATCGTGGACTTTCGCGGCCATGGCGTCGAGAACCGGCCGGGCAGCGGCGAAGGCCTCGGCCGGGCCGGAGGCCATCACGGTCAGGTCGCCGCTTTCTGCCTTGGCGGCGCCGCCGCTGATGGGCGCATCGAGGAAGCGGAGCCCCGCATCGGCCGTGCGTGCCGCGAGCCGCTTCGCCTCGTCCGGTGCCATGGTCGCGCAGGAGACGACGACACCGCCCGGCCGCAGCGCGGCAGCGGCGCCATCCGGCCCGAACAGCACGGCCTCGGTCTGCGCCGCGTTGACGACGACGCAGACGAGCGCATCTGCGCCGGCTGCCGCCTCGGCAAGGGTTCCGGCGGTCCGGCCGCCCGCCGCCGCGAACGCGGCGCCCGCGGTCGGCGAGACGTCGTAGCCGGCGGTATCGAGCCCGGCGCGCAGCAGCGATTTCGCGATGCCGAGCCCCATCGAGCCCAGCCCGGCGACGGCGACCGTCGTGATCGATTCGCCCATGAAGCCTCCATGCGAGCGATTTATGTTAGCGCTGTCATTTTCTATGGCATGAGAGGCTAGCCCGTTACAAACGTTTTATGTTAGCGCTGTCTTCAACGACGAACCGCAACACGGGAAGGCAGCAGGGCGTGCGCAGGGTCATGCGCCGGAAGGCGCGATCTTCGGACGATGGGAACGAGGCCTCGCCGCGCAGCCAGCCGCTGCTCGCCGATGTCGCGCGCGTCGCCGGCGTCAGCGAGATCACGGTCTCGCGGGTGGTGCGCGGCCTCGAACGGGTGTCGCCCCAGACGCGGGCGCGCGTGCTGGCCGCGATCGAGGCGGTCGGCTACGTGCCCAACCGGCTCGCCGGCGCGCTCGCCTCCTCCGGCTCGATGCTCGTCGGCGTGGTGCTGCCCTCGCTTTCCAACATCGTGTTCGCGGACGTGCTGCGGGGCGTTCACGCGGCGCTGGCGGGCACGGGCTATCAGCCCGTGGTCGGCGTGACGGAATATGCCCCGGACACCGAGGAACGGGTGGTCCGCTCAATGATGTCGTGGCAGCCGCGCGCGATGATCGTCGCCGGCTTCGAGCACACCGCGCCGGCGCGGCGGATGCTGGAGGCGAGCACGGTGCGGGTGGCGGAGATCATGGATATCGACGCCGCACCGATCGACGTCGCCGTCGGGCTTTCCCACCGCAAGGCCGGATACGACAGCGCCCGCCATCTCGTCTCGCGCGGCTACCGCCGCTTCGGCTATGTCGGCCATGACTGGGAGCGCGACCGGCGGGCGCGCCTGCGCTACGAGGGCATGCGGGCCGCGCTCGGCGAGGCCGGGCTCGACATCGTCGACGAGCGGCGGGTGGACGGGCCGAGCACCACCGCCGCCGGGCGCGCCATGACCGCCGCGCTCCTTAGCGGCGAGGGGCGACCGGATGTCGTGGTGTTCTCCAACGACGACATGGCGGTCGGCGGCGTGTTCCACTGCTTCGCGAGCGGCCTCGTGCCCCGGCGCGACATCGGGCTGTTCGGCTTCAACGGCCTCGATATCGGTCAGGCGCTGCCGCTGCGGCTTTCGACGGTGCGCTCGAACCGCTTTCTCATCGGCCGCAACGCCGCCGAGACCCTGATCGCGGAGGCGGTGCGCCCCGCCGTCCCCACCATCATCGATACCGGCTACGAGATCGAGGCCGGCGAAACCGCGTGACGGGATCGCGCGGCGAAACAATCAAGAGACCAGCTTTTCGGGAGGATGCAGTCATGTTGCTCGGTGCAATCGCGGACGACCTGACCGGCGCGTCGGATCTCGCGCTGATGCTGTCGCGCGAGGGCATGAAGACGGTGCAGACGGTCGGCATCCCGCCGGCCGGCTTCGATGCCGGCGCCGCCGATGCGGTGGTCGTCTCGCTGAAATCGCGCACCATTCCGGCGGCGGAAGCGGTGGAGCAGTCGCTCGCCGCGGCCGAATGGCTGCTCGCGGCCGGCGCGCGGCAGCTGTTCTTCAAATATTGCTCGACCTTCGATTCGACGCCCGCCGGCAATATCGGGCCGGTGACGGAGGCCCTTCTCGCGCGCCTCGGTGCCGGGCTGACGCTCGCCTGTCCCGCCTTCCCCACCAACCGGCGCACCGTCTATCGCGGCTATCTCTTCGTCGGCGACGAACTCCTGTCCGAAAGCCCGATGAAGGATCATCCGCTGACGCCGATGCGCGATCCGAGCCTCGTCCGCGTGCTGCAGGCGCAGACCGCGCTCCCCGTCGGCCTCGTCGCCCACGAGCACGTCCGCCGCGGCCCGGATGCCGTTGCGGCGGCCTTCGCGGAGGCGGAGCGCGCCGGTCGGCGCATCGTCATCGTCGACGCCATCGACGACACGGACCTGAGGGCGATCGGCACGGCCGCCCGCGACATGGCGCTGGTCACCGGCGGTTCCGGCATCGCGATTGGGCTGCCGGAGAATTTCCGCCGGGCCGGTCTTCTCGCCGCCGCGGCCCCTTCCGCGAAGATGACGGCGCCGCCCGGTCGCGCGGTGATCCTGGCCGGCTCCTGCTCCGCCGCGACGCGAAATCAGGTGGCGACCGCCATCGCTTCCGGCACGGCGGCGCTGCGCATCGACCCGCTTGCTGTGGCATCCGGTGCTCTCGGTGTCGAGGAGGTCGCCGCCTTCGCCGAGGCCGCGACGGGCGGTCCGCCGCTGATCTATGCCAGCGCCGATCCGGCCGAGGTCGCCGCCGTCCAGGAAAAGCTCGGGCGCGAGCACGCCGGCGCGGTCGTGGAAGGCCTGATGGCGGG
>JAEZMP010000574.1 GCA_023442215.1 Pseudomonadota bacterium | reverse complement strand
GGCAAGCTCAACTGCGACGAGTTCGCCATGGGTTCGTCGAACGAGAGTTCCGCGTTCGGCCCGGTGATCAATCCCTGGCGCCGCGCCGGCGACGACACGCCGCTGGTGCCCGGCGGCTCGTCCGGCGGTTCGGCGGCTGCCGTGGCCGCCCGGCTCTGCGCCGCGGCGACCGCGACCGACACCGGCGGCTCCATCCGCCAGCCCGCGGCGCTGACCGGCACCGTGGGCATCAAGCCGACTTACGGCCGCTGCTCGCGTTGGGGCATCGTCGCCTATGCCTCGTCGCTCGATCAGGCCGGCGCCATCGCCCGCGACGTGCGCGACGCCGCGTTGCTGCTGAAAGCGATGGCCGGGTTCGACGAGAAGGACTCGACGTCGGTCGACCGCCCGGTTCCGGACTACGAGAAGGCCGTTGGCGCCAGCCTCAAGGGCCTGCGCATCGGCATCCCGGCCGAGTACCGCATGGACGGGCTGTCCTCCGAAATCCAGGCGCTGTGGGACAAGGGCGCGGCTTGGCTGAAGGATGCCGGCTGCGAGATCGTGGAGATTTCGCTGCCGCACACCAAGGCGGCGCTTCCGGCCTATTACATCGTGGCCCCGGCGGAAGCGTCCTCGAACCTCGCCCGCTACGACGGCGTGCGCTACGGGGTGCGGGTCGACGGATCCGACATCACCGACATGTACGAGCAGACCCGTGCCGCCGGCTTCGGCGCCGAGGTGCGCCGCCGCGTGCTGGTCGGTACCTACGTGCTCTCGGCCGGCTATTACGACGCCTATTATGCCCGGGCGCAGAAGGTGCGGACGCTGGTGAAGCGGGATTTCGAGACCGCTTTCGATGCGGGCGTCGATGCCGTGCTGGCACCGGCGACGCCGTCGCCGGCCTTCCCGATCGGTTCCACGTCGAGCATGTCGCCGGTCGAGATGTACCTGAACGACGTGTTCACGGTGACGGTGAACCTCGCCGGCCTGCCTGGCCTGTCGGTGCCGGCGGGCCTGTCCTCCGATGGTCTGCCGCTCGGGCTCCAGCTTATCGGCCGTCCGTTCGGCGAGGAGCAGCTGTTCTCGCTCGGCGCCGCCATCGAGGCCGCGGCCGGCCGGTTCACGCCCGGTCGCTGGTGGGCCTGATCGGCCGCGCGACGCGCGGCTGCCGGCAACCCGGCAGCCGCTCGCATCGTCAGGCCGGGCGCCAGACGATGCGCTGAAGCTCGGCGCCGTCGAGTTCGGCCGGGGGCGGCAGCTTGTCGAGCGGGCCGCGATATTGCGGCACGGCGAACACGAGGAACACGTTGCGCGTGCCCGGCGCCGGGCAGATCGCCATGTCCGTCCACAGTTCGCCGCCCATGCGGCAACTGCCGTGAGAGACGCGGGCCTGCCGGAACGTCATGCCCAGGCGCTCGCCGTTCGGGCCGACGATGTTCTCGCTGACGCCGAACACCTCGCCGACCCGGCCGTTCGATCCCCTGAGGAACTGCATGACCTGGAGGCCGTTGGAGAACGCCGCGAGCGCGCTCGTGGTGTTGTTCTCGTTCGCCGTCTCGATCGGCTTGATCTGGAACTGCGGCATCAGCGCGCCGAGCGACGACGCGCTGTAGGCGGTCTCGGCCGTGACCGGGCCGGCGGAGGCGGCGGTGAACCGGACCGCGTGGCCGCGGGCAACCGGGGCTTCCGCGACGGGCGAGGTCGCCGTCTCGGTGGTGCAGGCCGCGGTCATCAGCAGGCCTGCAAGGACGATGGTCTTGCGCCAGAAGGCTTTGCGCCGCATGGAGCGACTCCGTAAGGGGTTGGACTTCGTGATCGCGTACGCCGGCCGTGTCCGCCGTCCGGCCAGGGCCGATGCGGGCTGCAGCGGGACGCGATCAAATTCAAGGCTTTGCGTTTAAACGTCTTTTCCAGACCGGACCGAGCGGCCGGCACGCCGCGCGATCATGCACGGCCACGGTTGTTCTTTGGTTAACGAACGATGAGCGCCGGTTGGGCGTCAACCGCCCGGGCTGTTGCCGGAATCGACCGCCTCGAGCTCGCGCGGCTGGAAGAAGGCCACGATGCGCCCGCCGTGCGGGGTGATCTCCGACCACTTCTTCTCCGGGAAGTCGATCACGGCGAGGCTCGCCGTCGGGTACTCCGTCGCGATGGTATCGATCAGCGCCGGGTTGCCGGTGCCGACGAGTTCCACCGCGGTCTCCTGCAGGGTCGGATTGTGACCGATGATGAGGAGCACGCGCGCGGTGCCGCCGAAGGCGCGGATCACGTCGATATAGTCCGCCGGGCCGCTGTCGTAGAGGTCGCGCGACAGGCGGATATCCATCTCGCGGTCGAGATAGGGCAGCAGACCCGCCAGCGTCTCGCGGGTGCGCCGTGCGGTTGAGCACACGATCCGCTCCGGCAGCAGCGCATGGGCGGCGATGTGGCGGCCCATCAGCGGGGCTGCGTGTCGGCCGCGAGAATTGAGCGGCCGGTCGTGATCGTTGAGGCCCGGCACGTCCCACGAGGATTTGGCATGACGAAGCAGCAGAAGGCGGGGCATGCGGACGATGGTCCTCTTGTTGGCTGCCGGCCGGGACTTTCGGATCCGGGACCTCGGGGCGGCCCTACCGGGACCACATAGCCCGGAACCGGACAGCCCGTAACGTGGAGCCCTGCGTCGGGCATCCGATTCCGGCGCAGGTGTGCTGTCCGGCCGCCCGGACGCTCGCCGCCGGCTCCTGCCCTTGAAGGTCTCAGGACTAGGCGGCGCTGTCCAGCGATAAGCGTCGCTCTACAATTCCTGCGCGATAGCGGCTTTTGCAACATTGTGCCGGGGCGATGTCGTCGCTATAAGGAGCGCGCCTTGAGCCCGAGCCGAGGAGCGCCATGGCTGTAGAAATCGATGACGACTATCGCCCCATCGAGGGCGAGCCGTTCATG
>JAEZMP010000545.1 GCA_023442215.1 Pseudomonadota bacterium | reverse complement strand
GAACCGGGCGAAGCGGTCCTTGTCGGCCTTGAACAGGTCGCGCATGTGCACGCCGTCGAAGGTGGCGCGGTGCGCTTCGAGACGGGCGAATGCTTCAGCGACGGCGTCGGTCATCGGTTGCTCCGGCTTCTTGGGCGCCCGGCTGGGCGCGCCGACCATCGGATGATAAGGGCGCGGATAGTCTCGCTGGCGGGGATGTCTGGACGGAGACGGTCGGATGAACGCTGGAACCCCGGCGGGGCATCGCCCGCCTCAGGCTCCGCGCCGCGCCTCGCGCCGCTTGAGCACGCCCAGAAGGGCGAGCCCCGGCAGGGCCAGCAACGTGGCGATCACATAGTACCAGACCCATCCCGCATAGGCGACGACGAAGCCCGCCGGCGCCGCCAGCGTCACCCGCGCCATGCCCTCGAGCGAGGTCAGCAGCGCGAACTGGGTGGCGGTGTAGTCGCGGTTGGAACAGAGCTTGGAGAGATAGGCCGCCATCACCGTGCCGCCCATGCCGGTGGCGAAGTTCTCGAGCGCGATGGTGCCGCACAGCGTGGTCGCAGCCCACAGGCCCTGGAGGCCGTGGTCGGAAATCGACGTCAGCGTGATGCGCTTCACCCCGTCGGCCCCGACCACGCCCACGACCTCGACGAGATGCGGCAGGTCGAGCGCCGGCCACACGAAGGTGATGTTGGTGGCCATCTGGCCGATGGTGGCGATCCACAACGCCTTCATCACGCCGATGCGGCTGGCCAGGATGCCGCCGACGAACCCGCCCGCGATCACCGAGAAGAAGCCGAACGGCCATTGCAGCGCCGCGTAGGTCGCCTTCTCGAAGCCCATGGTGAGGAAGAAATAGGTGCGCAGTTCGGTGGTGAAGGCGTCGCCGAGCTTGAACAGCAGCACGAACAGCAGGATCAGCCACCAGGCGTCCTTCTTCACGAAGTCGCGGAACGGATCGATCACGGCGCTGCGGAAGCGGCCCTCGGCGCGGTGGGCGAAACGCGGCGCCTGCGCCGCCCAGTCCTCCTTCGCGAGGAAGGTGCCGACGATGCCGATCAGCACGAGGCTCGACACCGCGATGAAGCCGAGGTGCCAGGCCTCCGCCTGCGGCACGCCCGAGGCCTCGATCCACGACACCAGCCCGACCGTCCCGGCGAACGACACCAGCATCGCCACCCGGTAGGCGGCGAGGAAATTGGCGGTGCCGGCGGCCTGCTCGCTCTCTTCCAGCGATTCGATGCGCAGCGCGTCGACGGCGATGTCCTGCGTCGCCGACAGGAACGCCACCACGACCGCGACCGCGGCGACGCCCATCCGGTCGACCGAGGGGTCGAACAGGCCGAGGCAGGCGATCGCCGCCATCAGCAGGATCTGGATGGAGAGCAGCCACGCCCGGCGGTGGCCGAGCAGCCGCGACAGGCCGGGAATGGCGAAGCCGTCGATGGCGGGCGACCAGACGAATTTCCAGCCATAGGCGATGCCGACCAGCCCGAACAGGCCGATGGTCTCGACGCTGACGCCGGTCTCCGTCAGCCACGCCTGCAATGTGGAGCCGGTGAGTTGCAGCGGCAGGCCCGACGAGAAGCCGAGCAGCAGCATGACCGCGACCCGCCGCCGGCCGTAGACGGCGAACAGGCGGGCAAGCCAGCCGAGCGGCGGCGCGGCTTCCGCGGTGCCTGGGGATGGGGCTGAAGTGGTCGGCTCGCTCACCCTGTCGGCCTCGCTGTCCGGTCTCGCGGCACCCGCCGCGCTCCGGCGGATCATGCCCCGGCATCGGTTAACGGATGCGAATCAAACCGGTCCGGCATGGCGGCATCCGCCTGCCGCCGCGCGCCGCCGGCGGCCGCACGAGGCTCACTCGTCGGGCGAGTCCTCGATCGGATCGTAGATCGAGCTGTCGAAGCCGAGCAGGTTGAACGATTGCTGCATGTGGTCCGGCAATGGCGCCGACACGTCGAGCACCCCGCCCGCCGGATGCGGAATGATGATCCGCCGGGCGTGGAGGTGCAGGCGGTTCTGGATGCCGCCGGGCAGCTGCCAGTTCTCGATGTTGAAATATTTCGGATCGCCGATGATGGGATGGCCCATGTGGGCGGCGTGGGCGCGAAGCTGATGCGTGCGGCCGGTGACCGGCCGCATCGAAAGCCATGCGATCTGCTGGGCCGCCTGGTCGACGACGGCATAATAGGTCAGCGCGTGCACCGCCTCGTCCTCGCCGTGCTGGGCAACGCGCATGCGCTCGCCCTCCGGCCCCGGTTCCTTGGCGAGGAAGGTTGAGATGCGGCCCTGCCGCGGCTTCGGCACGCCCTTGACGAGCGACCAGTAGATTTTCTTGGTCTGCCGGGCGCGGAACGAGCCGGTCAGCTTCTCCGCCGCCAGCCGCGTGCGCGCCACCACCAGGATGCCCGAGGTGTCGCGGTCGATGCGGTGGACGAGGCGCGGCTTCTGGCCCTTGGCGTCGCGGAAGGCTTCCAGCATGCCGTCGACGTGGCGCGTCAGGCCGGAACCGCCCTGCACCGCGAGACCCGCCGGCTTGTTGAACACGAAGGTCTCGCGATCCTCGTGCAGGATGAGGCTTTCGAGGAAGGCGCGGTCGCTCGGCCGGCCGGCCGGAGCG
>JAEZMP010000530.1 GCA_023442215.1 Pseudomonadota bacterium | reverse complement strand
TGCTCCGGCTATCGAATCTGGAGCGATTTCCCGCCCGATCGGATGGTTCCATCCGATCCGAAGCGCTCTGGCGGACATTCGGTGCCGTGCGGAACCCGGGCGCGAACCCGGGCCTGACGACGTTTTGGCCGGCGCGACACGGCAAGGATCCCAGTGCGATGCTGGTACGAGAGGGTGAGCACAGGAGCGACGAGATGGACCGCCGGCTGGCGTCGCTGCTGGCGGCGGTGGCGGGCGGGCTTAACGCGGCGGCGTTCTATGCGGTCGGGTTCTTCTCGGCCAACATGACCGGCAACGTCTCGTCGCTTTCCGACCATTTCGCCTTCGCGCAGTGGAGTGCGGGGCTGTTCTATTTCGCCATCGTGCTGACGTTCATCGGCGGCTCGGTCGTTTCGACGCTGCTCATCAATGCCGGCCGGCGGCGGCGGATGCACCGGGTCTATGCCTACATCATTCTTACCGAGGGGCTGTTGCTCGGCATTCTCGGCTTCGCCGACCTCTGGCTGCTGGAAGAATGGCGCGCGGCGGTGATGGTGCTCGGCCTCGCCTTCCTGATGGGCCTGCAGAACGCCGTGGTGACGCGCATTTCCGGCGCGCGCGTGCGCACCACCCACGTCTCCGGCACGGCGACCGACATCGGCATCGAACTCGCCATGGCGTTCGACATCATGCGCGGCCGTGAGCCGCGCACCGAGCGCGGCCGCAACTGGAACAAGCTGCGGCTGCACTTCTACACCATCATGTCGTTCCTGATCGGCGGCATCGTCGGCGTCGTCGCCTATCGCACCGTCGGCGGCTGGCTGCTCGTCGCCGCCGGGATGATGCTGTTCGTCACCGCGCTCGCGACCATCTCGCAGGCGAGAAACTTCCAGGCCTCCGCGGGGGCTTGAGCGTCAGTGGGGGCTTGAGCGTCCGCCGGGTCTTGAGTGCCTGGGGGTCTTGAGTGCCTGCGGGGCTTGAGCCGCACCATGCGGGCGCAGCCCGGGATGCCCAGTCCGCAAGCCCTGTCCGCGCGCCTTGTCCGAGGCCGGGTCGTCCGCGTGAACCACGCGGGCGCTGCTTTCAGCCGCCGCCGTTCTCCCGTGCGCGTGCCGTCAGCGGGGGCGCGGCGGAATAGGCGTTGCCGAGGTGGGTGCCCATGATCTCGGCCGCTTTGGCATTGTCGCCCTCCGCGACCGCGTCGAGGATCGCGAGGTGCTCGCGGCACCAGTCGCGCACCCGCCGCCGGTTGGCATAGCCGCTGAATTCCAGCAGGCGCCGCAGCCGGTTCTGCTGCTGCACGGCCTGAAGCACGAAGGCGTTGCCGCTGAAGCCGGCGATGGCCTCGTGGAACGAGGCGTCGGTTTCGAACAGCTGCTTCGGGTCCACGCTGGCGATGCGCGGATGCGCCTCCAGATAGATGTGCTGCAGGCGGATGCGGTCGAGTGCGGCGGGGTCCGGGCGGAAGTCCGGCAGCAGCAGGCCCTGCGGCTCGATGATGCGGCGGAACTCGTAGCTCGCCCGCAGCGCCAGCCCGCTGTCGAGCGCGGGCAGGAAGGTCCAGCCGCGGCCGGCATTGCGCTCCAGCAGGCCGTCGTCGACGAGCCGCGACAGCGTGCGCTGCAGCAGCGTGCGGTCGACATCGTAGCGGCGGGCGATCTCCGCCTGCGTGAATGAGGCCGGCAGCCGCCCGGCCAAGCGGTCCTGCACGATCTCGCCGTAGAGGTCCTGGTCGGCGGTCGACGGCACGTCGATGGCGATGCGGTGCAGCTCGTCGGGCGTCGCCTTCAGGAAGAAGCCCTGGTTGCGGCGCGCCTCGACCACGCCGCGCTCGGCCAGCAGCGTCAGGGCCGCGCGCACGGGCGTGCGGGAAACCTGAAGAAGGTCGCCGAGCTGCTGCTCGCGCAGATGGTGACCCCGTTCGAACCGTCCTTCGCGGACGACGTCCAGGATCTGGTTGGCGAGGCGGAATCGGCTCTGGCTCGAGCTGCGGGTCATTGTGCACCCGTTTGTATGCGGAACGACGCGACATACAATGCTTCCGCGTGGTCCGGCAAGCCCTTGGGTCGCATCGGCGCCGGGGTCCGCCATGCGCCGGATGCGGCCCGCGCCGCGCCTTTTCGGAGTTTCGTGGCGGAAGTGATGCGTTTTTGATCGGCGGCCGTCCATCATTTGTGCACAGGCCGGTCCGACGCCGGCTTGACAGCGGCGCGCTTCGGATTTGTATAATTCGCCTCATAAAGTGCAATCATAAGAACGACGACAGCCGCAACCCGGTCCTTCCAGGCCACACGATCAAGGGAACCGCCATGCTCCGCCGCTTCCTCGCCGCCCTCGTCCTTCCGCTCGGCATCGCCCATGCCGCCACGGCCGCCGAGCTGCCCAAGACCGGCCTCGTCGAGCCGGGTGCCATCACCTACGGCGTCGCCGCCACCTTCGCCCCCTTCGAGTTCCAGAAGGACGGCAAGCTGACCGGCTTCGACATCGACATGATCGACGCGCTGGCCAAGAAGCTCGGTGCCGAGCCCAAAGCCATGAACATGGAGTTCAAGGGCCTGATCCCGGCGCTGCAGGGCGGCCGCATCGACCTCATCAACTCGGCCATGTACATGAACCCCGCCCGCGCCGAGCAGGTCGACTTCGTGCCCTACCTCAAGATCGGCAACATGGTGATCGTGCAGGCCGGCAACCCGGCCAAGATCACCGGCCGCGACGACTCGCTCTGCGGCAAGACGATCGCCGTCACCCTCGGCGGCATCGAGGAAAGCCAGGCCCGCGCCGATGACAAGCGCTGCCAGGATGCCGGCAAGGGCGCGGTGAAGGTGCTGACGCTGCCGACCGCCCAGGATTCCGCGCTGTCGCTGCGCCAGGGCCGCGCCGACGCCTATTACGACTCCACCCCCGGCGCCGTGATGCTGCTGCAGGAAGTGCCCGGCGTGTTCGAGACCGTCGGCGAGGAATTCGAGTCCAACACCTCGGTCGGCATGGCCACCCGCAAGGGCGACACGGCGATGCAGGAGGCGCTGAAGGCCGCGCTGAAGGAGATCGTCGCGGACGGCACCTACAAGGCGCTGATCGAGAAGTGGAAGCTGCCGGCGACCGTGTCGATCTTCAACTGATCCGCTCCATCCCGCCCTCGTGACAGGAGAAGACGGCCATGATGTCGCTCGATCTCGTCTTCGACTACATCGTCTCGCCCGTCTTCTTCCACGGCGCGATGCTGACCCTGCTGATCACCGTCACCTCGCTGTTCTTCGGCATTCTGGCGGGCCTCGTCATCGCGCTGATGCAGGAGACGCGCATGCGCCTCCTGCAGGTCATCACGCTGTTCTATCTCTGGCTGTTCCGCGGCACGCCGGTGCTGTTCCAGATCATCTTCATCTACAACGTGCTGCCGAGCTTCGGCATCCGCCTGTCGGCGTTCCTCAGCGCGGTCATCGCGCTCGCCCTCAACGAGGGCGCCTACATGGCGGAGATCCTGCGCTCGGGGCTCGATGCGGTGAAGAAGGGCCAGCGCACCGCCGGCCTCGCCCTCGGCATGACCACCACCCAGGTCATGCGCCACATCGTGCTGCCCCAGGCCGCCCGCATCGTGCTGCCGCCGATGGGCAACCAGATGATCGGCATGCTGAAGACGAGCGCGCTCGTCTCGGTGATCGCGGTCGAGGAACTGCTCCTCGTCGCCAACCAGGCCGCCAGCGCCACCTTCCGCTATTTCGAGGCCCTGACGGCCGCCGGCGTCTACTATCTCGCCCTCACCACGATCTTCATGGTGCTGCAGGCCCTGCTGGAACGCTGGCTCGATCCCAAGAAGCGCCGCAGCCGCGAGAAGCGCCCGCTGCTCGACCGGCTCATGCTTGCCACGGAGCGCGCCGATGTCCGCTGAACCGAACGCCGCCGCCGCGCACGCCGAACCCGGCGAAAAGCTTCTCGAGATCGTCGGCATCGACAAGAGCTTCGGCCACCTGCGCATCCTCAAGCGCTGCTCGCTCGATGTCGCCCGCGGCGAGACCGTGGTGCTGATCGGCCCCTCCGGCTCGGGCAAGTCGACGCTGCTGCGCTGCGTCAACCTGCTGGAGCCCGCCGACGGCGGCGACATCTTCTTCGAGGGCGCCAACATCACCGCCGATCTGAAGAACGCGGCCCGCATCCGCCGCCAGATCGGCATGGTGTTCCAGAATTTCGAGCTGTTCCAGCACCTGTCGGCGGCCGAGAACATCATGCTCGCGCCGATGAAGGTGCTCGGGCTTTCCCGCGCGGATGCCCACGACATCGCCGTCGACCTGCTCGGCAAGGTGCGCATTCCCGACAAGGCCGACGCCTTCCCCGACGAGCTCTCCGGCGGACAGCAGCAGCGCGTCGCCATCGCCCGCGCGCTCGCCATGAAGCCGAAGCTGATGCTCTACGACGAGCCGACCTCCGCCCTCGATCCCGAGATGATCCGCGAGGTGCTGGACGTCATGGCCGACCTCTCCGCGGAGGGCATGACCAGCCTCGTCGTCACCCACGAGATGGGCTTCGCCCGCCGCGCCGCCGACAAGATCGTCTTCATGGAAGCCGGCGAGATCGTCGAGACCGCGTCCAGCGAGGCGTTCTTCGGCGGCTCCGTCAACGAGCGCGCCCGCCACTTCCTCGACCAGATCCTCCATTGATGAGTGCCGTCATGTCCCGTCCCTCGACCGCGCCGGATTTCGCCCGCATGAAGCGGGAACTGGCCGAGCTTGTCGCGATCCGCACCGAGAACCCGCCGGGCCGCGAGATCGAGGCCGCGATCTACATGCGCGACCGCCTCGCCGCGCTCGGCTGCGAGATCGCCTTCGACGAGTACAAGCCCGGCCGCGTCAACGTCGAGGCCCGCCTCGTCAACGGCCCCGGGCCGGTGTTCGCCTTCAACACCCACATGGACGTGGTGCCGGCCGGCGACGGCTGGACGAGCGATCCCTTCGTGCTGCGCGAGGCCGACGGCAAGCTGTTCGGCCGCGGCGCCTGCGACTGCAAGGGACCGCTCGCCTCGATGCTGGAGGCGGTGCGCATGCTCGCCGCCGACCGTAGCGCCTGGTCCGGCACGCTCCTCGCCGTGTTCGTCGCCGACGAGGAGATCGCCAGCGAGGGTGCGAAACTCTACGCCTCGCGCAGGCCCAAGATCGACTTCGCCGTGGTCGGCGAACCGACCTCGAACACCGTTTACTCCGCCCACAAGGGCAGCCTGCGCCCGCTCGTCCGCGTGCTCGGCGTGCCCGCCCATTCCGGCTCGCCCCACCTCGGCGAGAACGCGATCTACCGGGCCGCCGAGCTGATCTCGATGGTCGCCGAGGAACACGAGACCGACGTCCGCCACCGCACCCATCCCCTCGTCGGCGGCGCCAGCCTCACGGTCACGCGCATCCATGGCGGCCACGCCGACAACGTGCTGCCGGGGGCGTGCGAAATTCTGCTCGACCGCCGTCTGGTGCCCGGCGAGGACGAGGACGCCGTCAAGGCCGACATCGCCGGCCTGCTCCGCCGCGCCAACGAGCGCTTCGGCCTGCGCGCCGAGATCGTGGCGTGGAAGCCGACCACCGGCGGCGCCACCGAAACCGCCTCCGACCGTCCCGTGGTGCAGGCGAGCCTCGCCGCCTGCCGCACCCACGGCATCGCCGATCCCGGGCCGTTCGGCTTCCAGGGGGCGTGCGACCTCGTGCACTTCCGCTCGACCGGCGCCGAGGGCGTCGTGATCGGGCCGGGCACGCTCTCCGTCGCCCACAAGGCGGACGAATTCGTGCCGGTGGACGAGTTCGAGACCTCGAGCCTGATCTACCGCGACATCGCGCTCGCCATGCTGGCGGCCTGAACCATGCGCGCCTCGCTCCATCGCGCGATGCTGGCCTATGGCGGCGGCCTCGTGCTGCACACCGCCTCGTCCGGCCGGATCGACGGGCTCGACGCGCTCTATCTGCGGCTCGACGGCGGCGACGTGGTGGCGACGGGCGAGGTGCGCCTCAACATCGCCTATCTCAACGGGCTCGCCGCCGAGGCGGTGCTGGCGGAAGCCGTGGCGGTCATCGGCGGCCTCGACTGGTCGGCCGATCCGGCCCAGCTTCTCGCCGCGCCGCCGGCCGCCCTGTCCGGGGCGAGCGCGCCGGTGCGCACCCTCGTCGACTGCGCGCTGCACGATCTCGTGGCGAAGCGGGCCGGACGTCCGGTCGCCGCCCTGCTCGCCGATGAACTGCCGGACGGCGACGCGGCCGGCCTCTCCGGCGCAGGCGCCATCGCATGGCCGAGCAACCAGACCCTGTTCGTCTCGACCGACAGCGTGTTCATGGCCCGTGCCGAATCCTACGTCGCGCGCGGCTTCCGCGACCTCAAGGTCCGCAT
>JAEZMP010000423.1 GCA_023442215.1 Pseudomonadota bacterium | reverse complement strand
GGCTCCGTTAACCATGTCCGCCTAAAGCATGGTTGCCGTGCCAAGCCGGACGAAGACGAAATGAGGAGAGCCGCCATGACCGCCGCCGCGATCACCGTTCGCGATCCTGACCATGCCGCGTGGCGCTCCCCCGAGACGGCTCGGCCCGGCTTCGCCGGTCTTCTCGTCGCTGCGCTCGCCGTCCTGCTTCTCGCCGTTGCCGCGCCGCAGCCCGCGTCTGCCGCGGCCGATCCCGGCTTCGTGAACTGGATCAAGCAGTTCTGGCCGACTGCTAAGGCCAATGGCATTTCCGCCGAAACCTACAACGCCGCCTTCGCGGGCGTGGACCGGCCGGACCCGGATGTGCTGAGGCTCAATGCCAAGCAGCCTGAGTTCACCAAGTCGGTGGGCGAATATCTTGCGAGCGCCGTGAGCGATGCCCGCGTCAACGAAGGTCGCCGCAAGTTCGCGCAGTGGAAGCCCTGGCTCGACCGGATCGCGACGCGATTCGGCGTCGAGCCGCAGATCCTCGTGGCGATCTGGGGTGTCGAAACCTCCTATGGCGCCGTTCTGGAAAACCCGAAGATCGTTCGCAGCGTGGTCCGCTCGCTCGCGACGCTTGCCTATGCTGGCGGGCCGCGCACCGATTTCGGCCGGTCCCAGCTGATCGCTGCGCTGACCATCCTGCAGGACCACGACGTCGCCCCGCGCGGCCTCACCGGGTCTTGGGCGGGGGCCATGGGGCACACCCAGTTCATTCCGACGAGCTTCCTGCAATATGCCGTCGACATGGATGGCGACGGTAAGCGCAACATCTGGACGTCCGTTCCCGATGCGCTTGCGACGGCGGCCAACCTGCTCGCCAAGAATGGCTGGCGTCCCGGAGAAACATGGGGTTACGAGGTGGAGTTGCCGCGTGGCTTCAACCTCGCCCTCGCCGACGAGAAGACGTGGCGGCCGATTTCGGACTGGGCGAAGCTCGGCGTGCGCCGTACCGGCGCGCGGCCGTTCCCGCGCGGCACCGACAAGGCGAAGCTGATCCTGCCCGCCGGCGCCCGCGGCCCCGCGTTCCTGACGCTGGTCAATTTCGACGTCATCAAGCGCTACAACAACTCGACGTCATATGCGATCGCCGTTGGCTACCTCGCCGACCGCATCGTCGGCGTGCCCCCGTTCCGCACGCCCTGGCCGGTCGATGCCCATCCCTTGTCCCGCGACCAGATCGTGAAGCTCCAGCAGGTGCTGACGGCACGCGGCTTCCCTGTCGGTGCCATCGACGGAAAGATCGGCCCCGGCACCCGCGACGCGGTGCGCGCCTACCAGCTTTCCGCCGGGCTGCCGCCTGACGGCTATCCCACCGTGGAACTGCTCGCGCGCCTCGGCGGCTGAGGCCCCTGGCGCACTCATAAGCCGTAAACGGTTCACTGCGCCGCGGATGGGGCCCTGTCCGCGGCGTTTCCGTTTGGTCCTCCTGCTCGCGCGGCGATCACGGGCTGGCGTCGCAATTTGCACGCATGCCGGCGCTAGGCCCGTTATCATCCACGCGGGGTCCAAGCAGGGGACGAGACATGACGCAGAACGGCTCTTCCGGCGCGCAGCGAACGAGCGGGGTTCCGGCCGTCGACATATCGACCCCGGACGGGCTGGCGGAGCGCCGCGGCGCCGACGTTCTGCTCGAGGTGCTCGACAGCGAGGGGGTGGAGTACGTCTTCGGCAATCCCGGCACGACCGAACTGCCGCTGATGGATGCGCTGCTTTCGAAGCCACAGATTCAGTACATCTGGGGCCTTCAGGAGGCGAGTGTCGTCGCCATGGCCGACGGCTACGCCCAGGCCGCGCGCCGACCGGGCTTCGTCAATCTCCATACCGCGGGCGGTCTCGGTCATGCGCTCGGCTGCATCATCAATGCCGGCGTCGCCAACACGCCGCTGGTGATCACGGCCGGCCAGCAGGACTCCCGCCATACCGTCACCGATCCGCTCCTGTTCGGCGACCTCGTTGCCATCGCACGTCCCAACGTGAAGTGGGCGCAGGAGGTGGCGAGCGCAGCGCAGATTCCGGTGCTGGTGCGCCGCGCGTTCCACGACTGCAATGCCGCGCCGGCGGGCGGCGTGTTCCTGTCGCTGCCGATGGACGTGATGGAGGAGAAGACGACCGTCAGCACGCTCCGGCAGTCTCGCATCGACCGGCGTGCGGTGGCGGGCTCGCTGGAGGAACTGGCCGATATCCTCGCCGCCGTGCCGGTCGGGCGCCTTGTCATGATCGCCGGCGACGAGATCGACACCAGCGACGCCGCGGCGGAGGCGGTGGAGATCGCGGAAATCCTGGGCGTTCCGGTCTACGGCTCGTCGTGGCCGGCGCGCATCCCGTTCCCGACCTCCCATCCGCTCTGGGCCGGCAACATGCCGACCAAGGCGACGGACATCAACAAGCGGCTCTCCGACTATGACTGCGTGTTCGCCCTTGGCGGCAAGTCGCTGATCACCATCCTCTACACCGAAGGCCCGGCGGTGCCGGAGACCTGCGAGGTGCTGCAGCTCTCCTCCGACGTGCGCGATCTCGGGCGCACCTACGAGACGCGGCTGTCGGTCTGGGGCGACATCAAGGCCTCTCTGCAGGTGCTGAATCCTCTGGTGCGCCGGAAGGTCGCCGCGACCGCCGCTGAACGCGGCAAGCGCCTTGAGGCCGCGCGGGCGGAGCGCGAAGGACGGCGGCGCGGGATCGAGGCGCAGGCGCGCAGCGAAATGGATGCGCCGGTGACGACGCCGCTGGTCGCGGCCCACGAGGTGGTGCGGGCGATCGGCTCGCGGGTCGCCATCGTCGACGAGGCGGTCGCGACCTCCTCCCACGTCCGCAGCCTGCTGCATTCGGATTCGGCGCGGCAATATTCCTTCCTGCGCGGTGGCGTGCTCGGCTGGGGCATGCCCGCCTCGGTCGGCTTTTCGCTCGGCTACGGCCGCGCGCCGGTGGTCTGCCTCGTCGGTGACGGTGCCGCCCTCTATTCGCCCCAGGCGCTCTGGACCGCCGCCCACGAGAAGCTGCCGGTGACGTTCGTCGTGATGAACAATCGCGAATACAACGTCCTGAAGAACTTCCAGCGCGGCCAGTCGCACTACAACTCGACCCGGTCCAACCGTTTCATCGCGATGGATATCGTCGATCCGCCGGTCGACTACATGGCGCTGGCGCACGCCTTCGGCCTGCCCGCCCGCCGGGCGGAGCGCGTCTCGGATATCGCCGCGCTGGTGGAAGCCGGCATCGCATCGGAACAGCCGAACGTGATCGAGATTCCGATCTCGGCGGATGTCTATGTCCGTTGAGGCCGGATGCGGCGGAGCGGCCAGGACGCCTGTCACCTAGAGCGCTTTCATCAGATCGATAAGAAATCGCTCTCGCGGCTTCCACGAACCGCCATCCAAGAATCGAAAGGGCGCCGGATCCCCAAGGATCCGGCGCCCTGTTCGTTTGTTGCTGCGGCGACTGTCGTCAGCGGGGCAGGGTGGTCTCGCCCATCAGATGCAGGTCGATGGCGCGGGCGGCCTGACGGCCTTCGCGGATCGCCCACACGACCAGGGACTGGCCACGGCGCACGTCGCCGGCCGCGAACAGCTTGTCGACCGAGGTGCGGTAGCTCTCGGTGTCGGCCTTGACGTTGGTGCGGGCGTCGAGCTCGAGCCGGTCGTTCGCCTCGGCGACGAAGGTATCGAGCGTCGGACCGGCGAAGCCGATGGCGATCATGACGAGGTCGGCGCGGATCTCGAACTCCGTGCCGGGAATCGGACGCCGGCGCTCGTCCACCCGAGCGCACTGCACGTGGGTGACGTTGCCGTTGCGGTCGCCCTTGAAGCCGAGGGTCGCGGCCGAGAACTCGCGCTCCGCGCCTTCGGCCTGGCTGGACGAGGTGCGGAACTTGGTCGGCCAGTAGGGCCACACCTTGAGCTTGTCTTCCATCACCGGCGGCGTCGGGCGGATGTCGAGCTGGGTCACCCGCACCGCGCCCGGGCGGAACGAGGTGCCGACGCAGTCCGAGGCGGTATCGCCGCCGCCGACCACGACGACATGCTTGCCGGCCGCCACCACAGGCGCCTCGGCGCCGATGGATTCGCCGCCGACCCGCCGATTCTGCTGGATGAGATAGGGCATCGCATGGTGCACGCCCTTCAGATCCGAACCGGGAATGCCAGCCTCGCGCGGACGCTCGGCACCGGCGCAGAGCAGCACCGCGTCGTGTTCCTCGATCAGGCTGTCGAGGGTGCGGGTCACGCCGATGTTGACGCCGTAGTGGAACACCACGCCTTCCGCCTCCATCTGCTTCACGCGGCGGTCGATGTGGTGCTTCTCCATCTTGAAGTCGGGAATGCCGTAGCGCAGCAGGCCGCCGGCCTTCGCCTGCTTCTCGTAGACGTGGACGTCGTGACCGACGCGCGCCAACTGCTGGGCGGCTGCGAGGCCCGCCGGGCCGGAGCCGACGATCGCGATGCGCTTGCCCGTCTTTGCCGCGGCGATCTCCGGCTTGATCCAGCCGTTCGTCCACGCGTTGTCGACGATGGCCTGCTCGACCGTCTTGATGGCGACCGGCACGTTTTCGAGGTTGAGCGTGCAGGCTTCCTCGCACGGCGCCGGGCAGATGCGGCCGGTGAATTCGGGGAAGTTGTTGGTGGTGTGGAGGTTGCGGATCGCCTCTTCCCACTCGCCGGAGAACACCAGGTCGTTCCAGTCGGGGATCTGGTTGTGAACCGGGCAGCCGGTCGGCCCATGGCAGAACGGAATGCCGCAATCCATGCAGCGCGCCGCCTGGCGCTCGACCTCGGCCGTCGGCAGGGGAACCGTGAACTCGCGATAGTGGCGGATGCGGTCGGCCGCCGGCTGGTACTTCTGATCCTGCCGGTCGATCTCGAGAAAGCCAGTGACCTTGCCCATGAAAACCCGCTCTTTCTGAGGTCTTGTCTCGTGCGCTCGGACGCGAGGCGGCAGGACGAGCCCTCGTTCCTGCCGATCGTGCCCCAGCCGAAGCGATGGGCGCGGCGCTCAGGCGCCGGCAGGCCCATCGGACGATATCGGGGAATGGCCGCCGCCCCGCGAAGGGGCGGCGCGCCGGATCATTCGGCCGCGATGCCGAGGCGCGCGCGCTCCATCTCGATCAGCGCACGGCGGTACTCGACCGGCATGACCTTGACGAACTTGGGACGGTAGGTCTCCCAGTTGTCCAGGATCGTCTTGGCGCGGGCGGAGCCGGTGGCGGCCAGGTGGTTCGTCACCATCTGGTAGAGCCGTTCGTCGTCGTGACCGGTCATGTCGCCGGTGATGTCGACGCGGCCCTTGTACTCCATGTCTCCGCCGTGGTGGTGGAGGCGCTCCAGCAGTTCGTCCTCCTCGGCCACGGGCTCGAGATCGACCATCGCCATGTTGCAGCGCTGGCTGAAGGAACCGTCCTCGTCGAGCACGTAGGCGACGCCGCCGGACATGCCCGCCGCGAAGTTGCGCCCGGTCTGGCCGAGCACGACGACCACGCCGCCGGTCATGTACTCGCAGCCGTGGTCGCCCACGCCTTCGACCACCGCGACCGCGCCGGAATTGCGCACCGCGAAGCGCTCGCCCGCGACGCCGTGGAAGTAGGCCTCGCCCTCGGTGGCCCCGTAAAGCACCGTGTTGCCGACGATGATCGACTCCTCCGGCACGATGCGGCTCACCTCCGGCGGGCGGACGATGATCTTGCCGCCGGAAAGGCCCTTGCCGACATAGTCGTTGCCTTCGCCGATCAGCTCGAACGTCACGCCCTGGGCGAGCCAGGCGCCGAACGCCTGCCCGGCGGTCCCGCGCAGCGTCACCTTGATGGTGTCGTCGGGCAGGCCGGCATTGCCGTAGCGCCGCGCCACCTCGCCCGAGAGCATCGCGCCCGCGGAGCGATCGACGGACGTGATCGCGGTCTCGATCCGCACCGGCTCCTCACGCTCCAGGGCCGGCATGGCCTCCGCGATCAGCTTGCGGTCGAGCACCTCGGCGATCGGGTGGTTCTGCCGCTCGGTGTGGCGGATGGCTTCCGGCGGCGCATCCGGCTTGTAGAACAGGCCGGAGACGTCGAGCTTCTTCGCCTTCCAGTGCGCGATGAGCGGGGTCTGGTCGAGCATCTGGCTCTGGCCGACCATCTCGTCGAACTTGCGGTAGCCCATCGCCGCCATCAGCTCGCGCACTTCCTCTGCGATGAAGAAGAAGTAGTTGATGACGTGTTCCGGGGCGCCCTTGAAGCGCTTGCGCAGCACCGGGTCCTGGGTGGCGATGCCGACCGGGCAGGTGTTGAGATGGCACTTGCGCATCATCAGGCAGCCCGCCGCGATCAGCGGCGCGGTGGCGAAGCCGAACTCGTCGGCGCCGAGCAGGGCGCCGATGACCACGTCCCGGCCGGTCCGGAGGCCGCCGTCGACCTGAAGCGCCACGCGCGAGCGCAGGCCGTTGCGCACCAGGGTCTGGTGCGCCTCGGCGAGGCCCATCTCCCACGGCGATCCGGCGTGCTTCAGCGACGTCAGCGGAGACGCGCCGGTGCCGCCCTCGTAGCCGGAGATGGTGATGTGATCGGCGCGCGCCTTGGCGACGCCGGCCGCGACCGTGCCGACACCGACCTCGGACACCAGCTTCACGGAGATGTCGGCGGACGGGTTGACGTTCTTCAGGTCGAAGATCAGCTGCGCCAGATCCTCGATCGAATAGATGTCGTGGTGCGGCGGCGGCGAGATCAGGCCGACACCCGGCGTCGAGTGGCGCACCTTGGCGATGGTCGCGTCCACCTTGTGGCCGGGCAACTGGCCGCCTTCGCCGGGCTTGGCACCCTGCGCCATCTTGATCTGGATCTGGTCGGCATTGACCAGATATTCCGTGGTCACGCCGAACCGACCCGAGGCGACCTGCTTGATCGCCGAGCGCATGGTGTCGCCGTTGGACAGCGGCTTGAAGCGCTCCGCCTCCTCGCCGCCTTCGCCGGTGTTCGAGCGGCCGCCGATCCGGTTCATCGCGATCGCGAGCGTGGTGTGCGCCTCGCGGCTGATGGAGCCGAACGACATCGCACCGGTGGCGAACCGGCGCACGATCGCCGAGGCCGGCTCGACCTCGGAAAGATCGACGCGGTTGTGGCCGACTTCGCCGGCGGTGCGCACACGGAACAGGCCGCGCACGGTGTAGCGCCCGGTTTCCTCGTCCACGAGGCGGGAGAACTGGCGGAAGCGCTCGAGCGAGTCCGTGCGCACGGCGTGCTGGAGCGTCGCCACCACGTCGGGCTGCCACATGTGTGCCTCGCCGCGCAGGCGATAGGCGTACTCGCCGCCGACCTCCAGCGCCCGGCGCAGCACCGGGTCGTCGCTGAACGCCGACTGATGACGCAGCACGGTCTCGCCCGCGATTTCCTCCAGCCCGGCACCCTCGATGGTGGTCGCGGTGCCGAAGAAGTAGGTGTCGACGAAATCGGAGTTCAGGCCGACCGCGTCGAAGATCTGCGCGCCGCAATAGGACTGATAGGTCGAGATGCCCATCTTGGACATGACCTTCAGGATGCCTTTGTCGATCGACTTGATGTAGCGGTAGACGACTTCCTTCTCATCGACCTCGGTCGGGAAGCCGGAGCGCATGGCGACCAGCGTCTCGAAGGCGAGATAGGGGTTGATCGCTTCCGCGCCATAGCCGGCGAGCACGCAGAAATGGTGCACCTCGCGCGGCTCGCCGGATTCGACCACAAGGCCGACAGACGTGCGCAGGCCCTTGCGGATCAGGTGGTGGTGCACGCCAGCCGTGGCGAGCAGCGCCGGAATCGGGATCCGGTCCGGCCCGACCATGCGGTCGGACAGGATGATGATGTTGTAGCCGCCGTGAACCGCCGCCTCGGCCCGCTCGCAAAGGCGCGCGAGCGCGTCGCCGAGACCGGCCGCGCCGCGCTCGGTGCCATAGGTGATGTCCAGCGTCTTGGACTGGAAGTGGTTGTCGTCGATGTCGTCGATCGCGCGGATCTTCTCCAGATCCGCGTTGGTGAGGATCGGCTGACGCACTTCCAGGCGCTTGCGCTTGGAGGTTCCCTTCAGGTCGAACAGGTTCGGACGCGGACCGATGAACGAGACGAGGCTCATCACCAGTTCCTCGCGGATCGGATCGATCGGCGGGTTCGTGACCTGGGCGAAGTTCTGCTTGAAGTAGGTGTAGAGCAGCTTCGGCCTGTCGGAGAGCGCGGAGATCGGCGTGTCCGTTCCCATGGAGCCGATCGCCTCCTGACCGGTCACCGCCATCGGCGCCATCAGAAGCTTGAGGTCTTCCTGGGTGTAGCCGAACGCCTGCTGCCGATCGAGCAGCGACACGTCGGCGCGCGCCGGCCGGCCGGGAACCGAGGGCAGGTCCTCCAGCACCATCTGCGTGCGGTTCAGCCACGCCTTGTAGGGGTTGGCGCGGGCGAGCGAGGTCTTGATCTCCTCGTCGGAGATGATGCGGCCCTCGACGGTGTCGATCAGCAGCATCTTGCCGGGCTGGAGGCGCCACTTGGTGACGATGCGATCCTCGGGGATCGGCAGCACGCCCATCTCCGACGCCATCACCACGAGGCCGTCGTCGGTGACGAAATAGCGCGCCGGACGCAGGCCGTTGCGGTCGAGGGTCGCGCCGATCTGGCGGCCGTCGGTGAACGCGATGGCGGCCGGTCCGTCCCACGGCTCCATGATCGAGGCATGGTACTCGTAGAACGCGCGGCGCTCCTCGTTCATCAGCGGGTTGCCGGCCCATGCCTCGGGCACGAGCATCATCACGGCGTGGGGCAGCGAGTAGCCGCCCTGCACCAGGAACTCGAGCGCGTTGTCGAAGCAGGCCGTGTCGGACTGCCCCTCATAGGAAATCGGCCACAGCTTGGAGATGTCGTTGCCGAACAATTCGGAATCGACCGACGCCTGCCGCGCCGCCATCCAGTTGACGTTGCCGCGCTGGGTGTTGATCTCGCCGTTGTGGGCGACCATCCGGTAGGGATGGGCGAGCTTCCAGGAGGGGAACGTGTTGGTCGAGAAGCGCTGGTGGACGAGGCCGATGGCCGATTCCACGCGCTCGTCGCTCAGGTCCTTGTAATAGGCGCCGAGCTGCCAGGACAGGAACATGCCCTTGTAGACGAGCGTGCGCGAGGACAGCGACACGACGTAGAAGCCCTCGGCCTCGCCCTGGGAGGCGCCGAGATCGCGATAGATGATGTTGGAGATCACCTTGCGCAGCACGAACAGCTTGCGCTCGAAGCTTGCGGCATCCGGGCAGTTGGAGCCACGGCCGATGATGACCTGGCGAATCACCGGTTCTGTCGCCAGCACGCTCGGCGGCAGGCACGACTGCTCGACCGGCACATCGCGCCAGCCGATGAAGATCTGGCCTTCCTCCTCGACGACGCGGCGGAACACGTCCTCACAATGCCGGCGGCTCGCCTCCTCCTTGGGGAGGAACACGCTACCAACGGCATAGTCGCCCGGGGCGGGCAGATCGAAACCGAGCTTTTCCGCCTCCGAGGCGAAGAAGCCGTGGGGGATCTGGATCAGGATGCCGGCGCCGTCGCCCATGAGCGGATCGGCGCCCACGGCGCCGCGATGCTCGAGGTTGGCGAGGATCTCCAGGCCCTGCCGCACGATGCGGTGGCTCTTGCGGCCCTTCATGTCCACGACGAAGCCGACGCCGCAGGAATCATGCTCGCGGTCGGGCCGGTAGAGGCCGCCGCCGGAGGCCTGCAGGCCATTGGCTCGCGAGCCGCCAGGCGTTTGCAGCCGGTGGTCCAGGGCCGTATTCGGTTTCGTGGCGGCGCCAGCCCCATGAACCGACACCACCCTCTCCATCGCGCTCAAACCCTCGCTCATCGTCGCGAGCTCCCTACACTAGCGGCCCCGGTGATCCAGGGCCTTGCCCATCATTCCAGCGTCGGCGACAGGCGCCGGGCCAGTTTCGAAGTCAGCGTTTCGTCCGTGTCCGCTCATCCCGCGATCGGATCGACCATCGAGGCCGGTGCCGGGCAGGGGGAGGCGGGCACGCGGGC